>JAFAYP010000507.1 GCA_019240305.1 Solirubrobacterales bacterium | reverse complement strand
ACCGGCGGCCCCATCCCGGCCGCGTGCGAGCGGATCAGCGAGCGCTGCAGAGCGATCCGGTCCGACTCCGGGATCCGGACCAGGGCCAGCGAGCCGAAGCCGGTCGAGATCCCGTACGCCGGCTCGCCACTGGAAGCGCGCGCCGCCACCACCGCGGCGCTTCGCTGCATCTCCTCCCGGGCGGCGTCCCCCAGCAGCACGGGGGCATCCGAGCGCGCCACCGCCACCACGTCGGCGGGCGCCACGCCGTCAACCCCGAGCTCGACCACCTCGCTCATGCCGTGCTCACCTTGGCGCCCGGCCCCGGCCGCACCTCGACCGCCCCCTCGGGCGCCGAGGCAGCCGCGGGCAGCAACGCCAGCACGTTGCCCCCGAACCCGCCGCCCATGATCCGCACCCCGAGGGCGCCGGCGCGCTTGCACCGCGCGACCGCGTCCTCGACCGCGTCGGTGGACACCTCGTAGCAGTCGCGCAGGCTGGCGTGCGAGGCGTCGAGCAGCCGGCCGAGCTCCGGCATGTCGCCGCGTTCGAGCGCCCTGACCGCCACACGCACCCGCTCGTTCTCGCCGACCACGTGGCGAACGCGCAACGACAGCGGCGACGGCAGATCCGAGGCCATCTCGAGCGTGGCCTCGCGCAGGCTCGCCACGCCCAGGCGCTCGGCTGCCTGGGCGCACTCCTCGCGGCGCTGGTTATAGCCACCGCTGGCGTGCGTGTGCTCCTCGCCCGAATCGAGCGTGAGCAGCCGAAAGTCGCCGAGTTCGAGTGGCACCGAGCGCACCGATACAGATGCGAAGTCGATCAGCAGGGCCTGGTCGGGCTGCCCGCAGAGCGAGGCGATCTGGTCAAGCAGCCCGGTCTGCGCCCCGACCCAGTCGTTCTCGATCCGCGAGCACAACCGAGCCAGCTCGATCCGGTCCGGCTCGGGCTCTCCGGCCACGGCGAGCAGCGCGAGCACGAGCGCGACCTCGAGGGCGGCCGAGGAGGACAGCCCGGCGCCCCGCGGCACCGTCCCGCTGATCTCCAAAACCGACCCCCTCAGCGAGACGCCGAAACGCGAGAGCTCTCCCACCGCGCCGCGCACGAACGCCCGCCAGCCCTCGGCGGGCGACACGTCGTCAAGCGAGAACTCGTCTCGCTCGTCCAGATCAACCGCCACCGCCTCGATCCGCCGATCCCCGAGCGGGCCAAATCGAACCGTGACCCCGTCGGCGATCGCGAAGGGCAGGGCCAGGCCCTGGTTGTAGTCGGTGTGCTCGCCGATCAGGTTGACCCGACCGGGCCCGAATGCGGTGAGAAGACGGGACACGATTTCACTAGTGTGCCGGGACGATGTCCGCCGTGAAGTGGGGAATCATGTCGACCGCGCACATCAACCGGCTGTTCCTGGCCGGCGCACGGCAGGCTGAGAACGTCGAGATCGCGGCCGTGGGCAGCCGCGATCGCCACAAAGCCGAGCAATACGCGCGTGAGAACGGGATCGAGACGGCCCACGGCAGCTACGAGGCGCTGCTGGCCGACCCGGACGTCGAGGCGGTCTACATCCCGCTGCCCAACTCGCTGCACGCCGAGTGGAGCGTCCGTGCATTGCAGAGCGGCAAGCACGTCCTGTGCGAGAAGCCACTCAGCCGGCGCGCCGCGGACGTGGAGCGAGCGTTCGACGTGGCCGAGCAAGCCGATCGCCTGCTGATGGAGGCGTTCATGTTCCGCCACAACCCGCAGACCCACCGCCTGAGCGAGCTGATCGCCGAAGGTGCGATCGGCCGAACCCGCGTGGTCCGCGCCGCGTTCGGGTTCGTCGCGAGCGACCCCGACGATGTCCGTCTGCAAACCGCGCTGGAGGGCGGCGGGCTGATGGACGTCGGTTGCTACTGCGTGAGCGCCGCCCGCCTGATCGCCGGGGAGCCCGAGCGGGTGAGCGCCGAGCAGGCAATCGGCGGCGACGGCGTCGATGTCACGTTCGCGGCGACCATGCGTCACGCAAACGACGTCCTGAGCCACTTCGACGCCGGGCTGGCCATCGACAGTCGCGACCTGCTCGAGGTCGTCGGCGATGAGGGATCATTGCTCCTGAAGGATCCCTGGCACTGCCGCAACCCGCTCATCGAGCTCCGCCGCGGCGACGAGACCGAGCGCATCGAAATCGAGCCGGTCGACTCCTATGGCCTGGAGGCCGAGAACCTGTCCGCGGCGATCCGCGGCGAGGCGCAGCCGCTGCTCGGCAGGGCCGACGCCGTCGGGCAGGCGCGCACCATCGAGGCCCTGTACCGGGCAGCGGAGACGGGGCAACCCGTCACCCTCGCCTGACCTATCCTGAACCTCATGGCCTCTCGCAGCAGAGCCGCCCTCGGCGAGATCATCCGCCAGCAGCGCGAGCTGGCCGAGCTCTCGATGCGCCAGTTCGCCGACCTGGCCGGCATCTCGAATCCGTATCTGTCTCAGATCGAGCGTGGCCTGCGGGCCCCGTCGCAGCAGGTGCTCGAGGGGATCGCCAAGGCGCTCAGCCTGTCGGCCGACGCGCTGTATGAGCAGGCCGGGATGGCACCTCCCGGGTCAGAGCCCGTGATCAACCCGGTGCTCGAAGCGATCGCCGTCGATCCGCGCCTGAGCGCGCGCCAGCGCAAGGCGCTGGCAGAGATCTACGAGTCGTTCGTGGCCTCGTCCCCGTCGAGCAAACGGAACTCGCATTAGCGGCAAGGCGGCAATCGTCACGGGCGCCGCGAGCGGGATCGGTCGCGCCGTGGCCGAGCGCCTGGAGAACGACGGAATAGACGTGCTGGCGGTCGACCTGCGCCCTGACCCGGACGGCCCGGGCACTCCGTTCGAGGCCGACCTGACCGACGCGGACGCCAACGAGGCCGCCGTGCAGGAGGCGCTCAACCGGTTCGGCCGCCTCGACGTGGTGGTGGCCAACGCCGGCATCCAGCACGTCTCGCCGATCGAGGATTTTCCGGTTGACAAGTGGAACACGATCGTCGCGCTGCTCTTGACCAGCCCGTTCCTCCTGGCAAAACATGCCTGGCCGTCGCTCAGAGAATCGGAGGCCGGCCGGTTCGTGGCGATCGCCTCCGTCCACGGTCTCGTCGCCTCGCCGTTCAAGATCGCCTACATCTCGGCCAAGCACGGGGTCATCGGCCTGTGCAAGACGCTGGCGCTCGAGGGGGCCGAGCACGGCATCACCGCCAACGCGGTATGCCCGGCCTACGTGCGTACGCCCCTGGTCGAGAAGCAGATCGCCGACCAGGCGAAAGCCCACGGCCTGCCCGAGGACGAGGTGCTCGAGAAGGTGATCCTCCAGCCCCACGCGGTCAAGGAGCTGATCGAGCCGGCCGAGGTGGCCGGGGTGGTCGCCTTCCTGGTCAGCCCGGCCGGGAAGATGTTCACCGGCGCCCCGATCACGCTCGATCAGGGCTGGACCGCGCGCTAAGACGCTAAGCCTGCGAGGCGACCTCGTCGCGCAGCGGGCGGAGCGCCTGCTCGAGGTGCTGCAGTCGATCGAGCATCGTGTCAGCCGCCTGCTCCATCACCTCGTTGGCTCTGAGCACCCCGTCGTCGCCGAGGAACTGCTGGTAGAACGGGATGTTCACCTGCTCGATCACCGGCGTCATCCGGAGCGCGACGACCACCTGCTGGAGCTGCTCGACCGAACGGGTCCCGGCCGCCACCCCGCCGTAGGAGACGAAGCCCACCGGCTTGTGGCGCCATTCGTTGTGCAGATAGTCGATCGCGTTCTTCAGCGATGCCGGATAGCCGTGGTTGTACTCCGGCGTGACGAATACGAAGGCGTCGGCTCCGTCGACCTTCTCGCTCCACTCGTGCGTGTGGCGGTTGGTGTACTGGCGCAGGCGCGGGTGGTTGGGCTCGTCCAGGAGCGGCAGCCGGAACTCGGCCAGGTCGACGACCGTGAGCTCAAAGGCACCGTGTTCGCCGGCCCGCTCGATCAACCAGCGCGCCACGGGCTCGCCGCCCCGCCCGGGGCGCGTGCTGGCGATGACGATCATCAGGCGGGGCACTCGGCAAAGGTACCCCAGCGTGCTTAGCGGAAACTAACCAGGGCGATCTGGCCGCGCGCGGTGGCGCCCCCGTCGGAGATCTTCACCGCCGCCCCGAGCTGGTTGCCGTGGCTGTGGGAGAGCAGCGAGCGCCCGGCTGAGGTGAGCGCGAAGATCAGGTAGCCGACGCTGCGCGCGCCGAGCAGCTCAGACCCGGTGCTCGCGACCTCCGTCCTTCCCACCATCAGCTTGGTCTTCGTGTGGCATGGGGTATTGGCCAGGCACTGGGCGAGGATCCCGCCCACGCCCCCCGGGGACACGAAGTCGGTCAGCCCGAGGAGCTGCAGCGTCGAGGACTGGCTGGCGGTGCGGGCCGGAGCCGCGCCGCTGGTCGAGAACGGCGCCAGCGTGATGAACCGGCTGAAGCTCAGCTTCGAGACGTCCTGTCCGGTCATGTGCACGAGCAGCCGGTGGCCGCGGGCGTGGGCGAGCGCTGAGCGGCCGCTGGGAGTGAGCGAGAAGTAGATGAGACCGCCCCCGCCCGCCGGGATGTGCTCAGCGCCGGTACGGGCGATCACGGTGCGCCCGTCGGTGATCGTCACCGCGATGTGGCAGGTGCTCGCGTTGATGCACAGCGCGGGCAGCCCCCCCACGCCGGTCGAGGAGACGAACGCGCTCCGTCCGGCGATCCCGATGTGCGGGCCCACCGTGGTCGTGCCCGACGTGGCCAGCACCTGGCCGCCCGAGCCAAGCGCCTGGACGGCAAACACGGGCTCGCCGGTCGGCGTCGCCATTCCGGTTTCGAACCCGCCCTTGCCGACGGTCTCGAGCGGCGACAGCGAGCCGGCGTTCGGACCGGCCAGCACCCGCCAGGACGTCACCGTGGTGGCTCCGTTCCAGCTCGCCCACACCTCGGTGGTGCCGTCGTTGTTGGGAGCCGCGGCGATATCCGGCGTGGTGTTCGGTTGCCCGGTCCAGGCCATCTTGTACACCCGGTAGCTCGAGGTGTTCGAGGTGAAGCGAGCATCGAAGATCTGCTTTCCGGACGCGGAGAACTCGGTGAAGTAGGGCTGCTGGCCCCAGCCCACGAACACGTCGCCGTTCGGGAGGATCTGGACGTTGCCCTCGAAGTTGGTGTTCAGCGCCGGCGAGTGCTGGTACTGCTTGATCAGCGTCACGGTGTGCTTGGCGGTGTTCACCGAAACTCGGATGGCTCGACCGGCTCGCAGCGTGGGCGGGCCGCCGCCATCGTCGAACATCGTCAGCGAGCCGTCGGGCTGCAGAACCGCGTCGTGCTGGAACACCGTGCTGGTCCCCGCCCCCTGCTTGAAGCTGTCCTGGTTGGATCCCAGGGTCCACTCGACTGCGCCGGTCGACGGGTTGACCTTGTAGACCGCCCAGGTGTTCCGCAACGACACGATCAGGCTGCCGTCGGGATCCAGCGAGACCGAGTTGAGGTGGTAGGGGTCGTATACGTATCCCGGCGCCTTGGTGTTGAAGAACGACTCGCTGAGCGGGACGTGATCCAGGGCATGCCATTCGAACAGGACAAGGCCGGTCTTGATGTCGATCTCCTGGATGACCGCGTCCATCAGCGGCCTGGTCAGGCTCCCGTAGTGGATTGGCGAGACCCCGACGATGTACGCGTCGCCCTGCGGGGTGAGCAGGAACTCGTGCAGGTCCATGCCCTGGAGCCCGTTGGCCGCCTGCACGGTCGCGATCTGCTGGTAGGAGGTGTTGTAGATCACCCCTTCGCCGCGGCCCGAGCCGTTGTTGGTGTAACCCTGCCACCAGGTCAGCACGGGCTGGCCGCCAAGCTGCTGGACGCGGAAGTCGGTGGCCAACTGGTTGGCCGGCAGGGACTGGAACCAGATCAGGCGACCGGAGGAGTCGAGGATCATCGGGCCGTTCTGGACCGGTCCGAATTGAGGGGTGAGGAAGATGTCGCCGCCGTAGGCGGAGCTCGAACGCTGGTTGATCGTGACCGAAGCCGGCTGGAGGTCGGGCCGGGTGTGGAAGTGCTGGACGCCGCCCGATCCCGCGGGGACGATCGGCAGGGGCATCGGGTTGATCGTCCCGAACGGCGTGGCGACCGTGAACGTATAGGTCCCGCTCGAGCCGCCCACGATGTCCAGGCCGGTCTTGACCGTCACCGTCTCGCCTGCAGCGAACGGCTGATCGGGGATGAAGCTCCCGCCCTGTCCGTCGGAGTCGGCCTCGATCTTGCCGCTGTGCGTGCCGCTGCTTGACCCGCTCACCTTGACCGAGCCGATCTGGTTGGCGGGAATCCCGCGGAACGTGATCTGGGTTTGCGGCAGCGCCGTGGCCGTTCCGGGCGACGGGTAGACGCTGACCGCCGGCTGGGCGAGCGCGGCGGCGGGGGCGGCGAGCGACACGAACGCCGTCACCAGGGTGACGGCGAATGCCCTGCTGAGCCCGCCTTTTAGTTGTCCGAGAACGGCTTGCAACCTTCTGATGAAACCCGCCAGCCACGTAAACGTTGCGCCGTCAGGGTAGCTGGCGGTCCGTACGGTTACCTCAGGCGACCACGTATGGTTCTGTTCCATGCGCTTTGCCTCGGTCCTACACGACGGCACACCCCTGGCCGTCCTCATCGACGGCGATCAAGCCATCCCGCTAAGAGGGGTTTCCGAGCTGGGACTCGCCACGCCCTCCTCGCTCCTGCGCGATCCCCCGCTGGACTCAGACGGCGCTCTGCCCGCATCAGAACTGCGCCGCCGCGCGGTCGTTCCCCGGCCCGGCAAGGTGATCTGCGTGGGGCTGAACTACGCCGCCCACATCGAGGAGACAAGGCGCGAGCGCTCCGACTACCCGGTGCTGTTCACCAAGCTTCCCACCGCGCTCACCGGGCCCTACGACGACATTCCCCTCCCGCCCGAGAGCACGGCCATCGACTACGAGGGCGAGCTCGTCGCCGTGATCGGCGAGCGAGGGCGGCGCATTCCTCGCGAGCAGGCGCTCGATCACGTTGCCGGCTACGCGATTGCCAACGATGTGTCGATGCGCGACTACCAGAACAAGACCCACCAGTGGCTACAGGGCAAGGCGTGGGATGCCTCCACGCCGGTCGGCCCCGACCTGGTCACGCGCGACGAGATCACCGGGCCCGTCACCCTGCGCACGCTGGTGAACGGCGAGCAGGTCCAGGAGGCCTCGAGCGAGCTGCTGATCTTCGACGTGGCGACGCTGGTCAGCACGGTGTCCGAGTTCGCCACGATCGAACCGGGCGATCTGATCCTGACCGGCACCCCGGGTGGTGTCGGCTACCGCCGCGATCCCAAGCTGCTGCTCGGCGACGGCGACGTGGTGGTCGTCGAGGTCGACCGGGTCGGCCGGATCGAGAACCGCTGCGTGACCGAGCGCACCTAGGCGGCTGCTGCGGACAGCGCGTCCCGGACCGCCGCGGCAAACCGGTCGACGTCCTCCTCGGTGGTGTCCCACGAGCACATCCACCGGACTTCGCC
>JAFAYP010000474.1 GCA_019240305.1 Solirubrobacterales bacterium | reverse complement strand
CACGCTGCCCACCCCCCGCGCCCGCGGGCAGCTGCGCGAAGGCTTCCGGTATGTGCGCCACACCCCCGAGCTGATCATTCCGCTGCTGATGATGGGACTCGCGGGCTGTCTGACCTATGAGTTTCAGGTGACGTTGCCGGTGATGGCGAGCCGCGGACTGCACGCCGGCTCCACCGGATTCGGATTCATGACCGCCGCGATGGGGCTCGGCGCCGTACTCGGCGGGCTCGTGGTGGCCGCACGCGGGAAGATCGGTCTGCGAGCGCTTGTCCTGGCGGCGGGCGGCTTCGGGATCGCGCTCACGCTGGCCGCGCTGGCTCCCAGCCTCCCGCTGGAGCTCGCGGCCCTGGCGTTCGTCGGGTGGGGCAGCATCTCGTTCATGTCGATGGGCAACTCGACGCTCCAGCTCACCGCCGCACCGGAGATGCGCGGGCGGGTCATGTCGTTGTGGTTCGTGGCCTTCCAGGGCTCGACGCCGATCGGCGGCCCGCTGGTGGGCTGGCTGATGGCCGTCGCCGGCGCTCGGGCCGGTCTGGGGTTGGGCGCGGTGACGATCTTGACGGTCGCGCTCGGCGGGCTGATCGCCCTTCGCGCGACCCACGGAAGCGCCAGGGCGAGCCGGGTCCGTCCCGAGGTCCGCGTCGCCGAGCCTACGACCTGAGGCTGATCCCCGGCGGCAAAGATCGGTCGCGCGGCCGATGGCCAGAACGGCGCCGGGACCCGATACTGGTCCCATGATCTCTGTTGAAAACGTCACCAAGCGCTACGGGGAGAAGGTCGCCGTCGACGGTCTCACCTTTCAGGTGAAGCCCGGGATCGTCACCGGCTTCCTCGGCCCCAACGGCGCCGGCAAGTCGACCACCATGCGTCTGATTCTCGGGTTGGACGCGCCCAACGGCGGGTCGGTGAGCATCGATGGCCGCTCCTACGTAGACCTCCCGGCGCCGCTGCACGAGGTCGGAGCGATGCTCGAGGCACGCGCCATCCACACCGGCCGCTCGGCCTACAATCACCTGCTCGCCCTGGCCCAGACGCATGGGATCGGGCGCTCCCGCGTGGACGAGGTGATCGACCTCGTCGGGCTCACGGACGTCGCCCGCAAGCGCGTGGGCGGTTTCTCGCTCGGTATGGGCCAGCGCCTCGGCGTGGCCGCCGCACTGCTGGGCGATCCGCGCGTGCTGATCCTCGATGAGCCGGCCAACGGCCTGGATCCCGAGGGCATCCTGTGGATCCGGACGCTGCTCAAGCGGCTGGCCAAGGAGGGCAGGACGGTGTTCCTGTCCTCGCACCTGATGGCAGAGATGGCCCAGACCGCCGACCACCTGGTGGTCATCGGCCGCGGCCGGCTGATCGCCGATGGGACCGTGGATGAGTTCGTTCGCAGGGCCTCGACCGGTGCCGCCGTCCGCGTCGTCTCCCCCCAGGCCACGGCGCTGCGGGATGCGCTCGCCGCCAAGGAGGCCCGCGTCGACAGCGTCGAGCGCGGCGTGCTCGAGGTGCACGGCCTGAGCGGCCAAGAGATCGGCGAGATCGCCCTGGCCGAGAAGATCGTGCTGGCCGAGCTGACGCCGCTACAGGCCTCGCTCGAGCAGGCGTTCATGGAGCTGACCGGCGAGACCGTCGAGTACCACGCCAGCTCCACCGATACCGACGACCCCACGACCCTGCGAGCCGCCGCATGAGTGCCACAACGACAGCCATCGAAGTTCCCGCCCGCGCGACCGCCCAGCACGGCGGCGTGACCCAGCTGCGGGTGATCCGCTCCGAGTGGACCAAGCTGTGGTCGCTGCGCTCGACCCGATGGACGCTGCTGGTGGCGGTCATCGGGATGGCCGGGCTCGGCCCGCTCGTCGCCGCGATCCAGATGAGCCGCTGGAGCACCATGGGCCCCGATGACCGCCTGCACTTCAATGCGATCAACACCGCGGTGGGCGGCTGGCACCTGGCTCAGCTGGCGATCGGCGTGCTCGGCGTGCTCGTGCTGACCGGGGAGTACAGCACCGGCCAGATCCGTTCGAGCTTCATGGCCGTGCCCAAGCGCCTGCCGGTGCTGTGGGCCAAGACTGGGACGTTCGCCACGGTGGCGTTCGCGCTGATGCTGATCTCGACGTTCGTCGGGTTCTTCGGCGCCTCGGCGATCCTGACCCAGCACCACGTGCAGCCGGCGCTCAGTCACGCGCCCGCCCTGCGCGCGGTGATCGGCGCGGCGCTCTACCTGGCAGTGCTCGGGGTGTTCTGCACCAGCCTCGGCGCGCTCGTGCGCAACACGGCGGGCGGGATCGCCCTGTTCGTGTGTCTGTTGTTCGTGCTGCCGGGCGTCGTGGCGATCCTGCCGACCAGCCTGCAGAACTCGATCAACCCGTACCTGCCGCTGAACGCGGGAACGACGCTCCTGGCCGGCCGGCCGGAGGCGCACACGCTGTCGCCGTGGGGCGGATTCGCTGTGTTCTGCGGCTACACCGCAATCGCGCTGGTGGCCGCGGCGATCCTCATGAGGCGCCGCGACGCATAGCGTCGCTCGCTCTACAGTGACCGGCATGCGCGCGGCCGCGCCTGCCGGCACAGCGAAGGAGCTGCAAAGCCTGCGACCGCGGCGCTGGGATGCCATCAGCGCCGCGGTCGTGCTGCTGTTCATCGTGCCGGAGCTGTTGCCGCGGCACGGGGGCCCGGCGGCAGTTGCGTTCGACCTGGCCTTCGCCGTCCCGCTGCTCTGGCGCTCGCGCTGGCCGCTCCCGGTGTTCTTGGTCATCGCCGGGCTCGCGTTCGTGCAGTGGCTGAGTGGAACCCGGGTGCTGGGCGACGTCGCGCTGCTCATCGCGTTCTATACCGTCGCCAGCCGTGAGGACCGGCGCACGGCACTCATTGCCGCGGGGATCTTGCAGTTCGGGGTCATCCTGGCGCTCGCCCGGTGGTTTCATGGCTCGCACATCCGGAGCTTCGTCGGACTGACCGGCCTGGTGGCGGCGGCCGGCATCCTCGGGCGCAACATCCGCAACCGGCGCCAACTGCTGGAGTCGCTGCACGAACGGGCGAGCCGGCTGGAGCTCGAACGCGATCAGCAGGGTCGCCTGGCCGCGGCCGCCGAGCGAGCCCGCATCGCTCGGGAGCTGCACGACGTGGTAGCGCACAACCTGACCGTGATGATCGCGCTGGCCGACGGGGCGGCCTACACCCTGCGCGACGCGCCGGACGATGCCCAGGTGGCACTCGAGACCGCCTCGGGGACGGGCCGCCGCGCCCTGGCCGAGATGCGCCGCCTGCTCGGCGTGCTGCGCGAAGACGACGCCGGCCAGTCCGGCGGGGGCCGGGACCCGGCCCCCGGCGTGCCCCAGATCGACGCGCTCGTGGAGCAGGTGCGGGCCGCCGGCCTTCCGGTCAGCTATCGGGTCTCGCCCGAGGCGCGCGCCCTGCCCGACGGGATCCAGCTCACACTGTTTCGCATCGTCCAGGAGGCGCTGACCAACACGCTCAAGCACGCGGGACCGACAGCCACGGCGGCGGTCGAGGTGTCGGCCGACGAGCGCGAGGTACGCGTCTCGGTGGCGGACACGGGCACCACCACAGTCGCCGGGGCGGGCGGGAACGGCGGCGCGGGCCTGCGCGGGATGCGCGAGCGCGCGGCCGTGTACAGCGGCGTGGTCGACGCCGGTCCCCGGCCGCAGGGCGGCTGGGTGGTGGCCGCGCAGCTGCCGCTCCCGTCGTCGGCGCCCGCGGAGGAGCCCGAGCCCGAGTGAGCGATCCGACCACGATCCTGCTCGTGGACGACCAGCCGATGCTGCGGATGGGCTACCGCATGGTGCTCGACGCCCAACCCGACCTGAGTGTGGTCGGAGAGGCGGAGAACGGCCTGGAGGCGATCGAGCTGACCGGGCGGCTCGAGCCCGACGTGGTGCTGATGGATGTCCGCATGCCCGGCATCGACGGAGTGCAGGCCACCGAGCGGATCGTCACCTCGGGGAGCTCGTCGCGGATCATCATCCTCACCACCTTCGACCTCGACGAGTACGCCTACGGCGCCCTGCGCGCCGGCGCCAGCGGCTTCCTGCTGAAAGACGCCCCACCGCCGGACATGCTCTCGGCGATCCGGGCGGTGGCCACCGGCGACGCCGTCGTGGCGCCGAGCGTCACCCGGCGCCTGCTCTCCCAGTTCGCGCACCGGCTGCCGGGCCCCGAGGAGCCGCCGGCCGCTGAGGACCCGCGAGCCGAGTCGCTCACCCCGCGCGAGCGCGAGTTGCTGGTCGAGGTCGCCGGGGGCCTCTCGAACGCGGAGATCGCCGAGCGTCTCGTGGTGTCCGAGGCCACCGTGAAGACCCATGTGGGCTCGATCCTCGCCAAGCTCGGCCTGCGCGACCGGGTTCAGATCGTGGTGTTCGCCTACGA
>JAFAYP010000429.1 GCA_019240305.1 Solirubrobacterales bacterium | reverse complement strand
ACAGCCGCCCGAGCACTGCGCGCGAGACGACCCGCCGGGCCCGCCGCGACCGCGACGTCACGATGGACGACGACCAGCGCTCCTCGCTCGAGATCCGCGACGACGAGATCGACATCCCGTCGTTCCTTAAGGATCGTTGAAGCTCCGTCTCCCGCCGCAACCCTGCGGACGTTGAGCTGTTGTAGGGCCGTCACCGCCCACGGCCGACAACTGATCCTCGTTCGATTGCTGGGCAGCTCGCTGGCAGGGCTGCTCGCGGCGATCGCACTCGCCGTGCTCGCGGCGGCGGCAGCCGCGCAGCCCTCGCCGGGATCCCCGTTCGTAATCGACGGACCGAGCGCCGCGATCGATGCCCTGGGGGGCCTATCGGTGGCCCGCGATGGCACGGGCGGGCTGGTTTACCTCAAGACGGTCGGCGGGGCGCCCCACGTGTTCGTCTCGCGTCTGGTCAGCGGGCAGTTCCAACCCGCGCAGCAGGTGGACGGCGTTCTTCCCGTCGGCTCCTCGGAGCCGGTCATCGCCGCGGGCAACGGCGGCGTGTTGCTGGTCGCGTTCATCAACAACGGCGGGCTGTACGTGGCTGACGCGGCCGGCAGCTCCGCGTCGTTCGGCGCTCCGCAGGGCCTGGCGGCCAGCGCGAGCAACCCGTCGATCCAGATGACGAACTTCGGCAAGGCGTATCTGGCATTCACGGTCGCCGAAGGCAGCGGGTCAGACGTCCGGGCCGCCTACTACGTGGGCGGGAGCTGGACGCTCGAATCGGCGCCGCTCAACGCGACGCCGGCCGACGACGCAGGCACGGGGAGCGGCCGCCCTGCGGTTGCGGCCGCCGGGGACGGCGTGGCAATCGTGGCCTGGGGAGAGGGCGGCCATGTGTACGCGCGCCGGGTGTGGGGCACGGTGCCGAGCGTCGTGGACGAGCAGGCCGACCCGCCGGCGGTCGGCGGGTGCGGCGAGGTCTCGGCCGGCGAGCCGGCGGTTTCCTCCGAGGGCGACTCCTCCTACGCCGACGTGGCCTTCCAGGAGGTCGTCTCGTGTGCAGGCGCCCAGCAGACGCGCGTGCTGGTCAACCGCCTGCGCGGCTCCCAGTACGACGGCGCGACGGCGGCCGACACGGGCAGCGGGAACGCCGACGAGCCTCAGGTGGCGATGACCGAGTACGGAGCAGGGCTCGTCACCGCGGCCCAGGAGGCCACGGGCGCGGTCCTCGCCATGGAGCTGTCCGGCAACGGCGGCTACGGGACACCGCAGCAGATCAACAGCATCGCCGACAGCTCGGCGCCGTATGCCGTCCCCGCGATCGCGGGTCTGTTCTCGGACTTCGTCGCCTGGCAGCAGGACCCCGGGAGCGTCGGCCCGGCCGAGATCCGCCTGCGCTACGAGCCGCGGGCGTCCAGCCTGGGCCCGGAGATGGTGGTCTCGTCCCCGGCCGCCGGGCCCACCGATGCGGCCCGCGGCCTGGCCGCCGCCGGTGACGTCGGCGGCGACGCCGCCGCGGCGTGGGTGCAGGGCACTGGCTCTGGCAGCGAAATCGTGGTGGTGCAGCTGTACCAGCCGCCGGGCTCGGTGGCGCCAACCAAGTCGCTCACCTATGCCCGCACGCCCGAGCCGGCGCTTTCCTGGTCGGCGGCCGCGGGCCGCTGGGGCCCCGTGCGCTACACGGTGAGCGTCGACGGCGCCCAGGTCGCCCAGACCACCTCGACCTCGATCCGGGTGCCCATCGCCCTGCACGATGGGCCCCACAGCTGGCAGGTGACGGCCGTCAACCCCGCCGGGGTCACCGGCGGATCGGGCGTGGCCAGGGTGTTCGTCGACACCGTGGCCCCGGAGCTCACGGTTGCCGTGGGCGGGGTTCGCCAGACCGGCTCGAGGCTGAGAGCGACCCTGCGCTACCGCGACGCGCCACCGGTCGGGCTGCCGCCCGGGGACGCATCCGGCGTCACGAAGCTGACGATTGGCTGGGGTGACGGGACCGTGCTGCGCCTGAAACCGGGCGTGCACCACGAGACCCACGTCTACCGTCGCCCGGGCCGCTACAAGATCACCGTCACCGTCACCGACCGTGCCGGCAACAGCCGGACCGTCGTGAAGTTCGTCCGGATCACGAAGGCCTCCGGAAAGACGCACGGTTGATCCGCCGGCTCGTCCTGCTGTCGGTCGTGTTCGCGCTGGCCGGCGCCGCCACCGCTCTTCTCGCCGCCCCGCGCGCGCGTGCCGCCGGGACCGCGCGTGCCGCCCAGACCGCGCGCGCCGCCGCCGCGGCCGCCGATCCGCCCACGCCGGGTGCCTGGTATCGCGACGGGCAGAGCGGCCGCTACCTGCTCGGCGGGACCTGGCTCTACCGCGCGGACACCGGCGATATCGGTCAGGCCGAGGGCTGGTGGCGCAACGTCGCGTCGACCGCGGGCTGGTCGCCGGTCTCGATCCCCAACGCCTACAACGCCGGAGACTTCTCGCAGACCAGCATGAACGGCTACGTCGGCTGGTACCGGCGCGACTTCCGGCTGCCCGCGCACGCCTTCGCCGCCTACGTGCCCAAGGCCGACCGGCAGTGGATCATCCGCTTCGAGTCGGTCAACTACCGCGCCACCGTGTGGCTGAACGGCCACGAGATCGGCACCCACGCCGGCGCCTATCTGCCCTTCGAGTTCGATCTGCGCTATCTGCGCCCGGGGGTCAACCGCCTGATCGTCCGGGTCGACAACCGCCGCACGGCGGCCGACCTGCCGCCTGGTCCGGGCGGCCAGTGGTGGAACTACGGCGGGCTCCTGCGCGAGGTGTACCTGCGCGCGGTCCAGAGCGCCGACCTCGAGCGCGTGCAGATCCACACGCTGCATCCCTGCCCCCGTTGCGACGCGACGATCCAGGAACAGGTGCTCGTGCGCAACGTGACCGGCGTGCGCCAGCAGGTGCAGCTGACGGGCACCTACGGGCGCGCGCGGCTCCACTTCGGGTCGGTCGCGATCGGGCCGGACCGCACCTGGACGGCCAACGCCTCGGTCAAGATCCCCCACCCCGGGCTGTGGGCGCCAGGGCACCCGAAGCTCTACGCCGCCACGCTCACGCTGTCCGACGCCCGCGGCCGGCGGCTGGGCGGATACTTCACCTGGAGCGGCATCCGCACGATCAAGGTGCTCGACGGACGTCTGCAGCTGAACGGCCGGTTCTTGAACCTGCGCGGTGTCGACCTCCACGAGCAGACCCTTCAGAGCGGCGCGGCGATGACGCCGGCGCAGACCGCGCAGCTGTTCGACTGGGTGCAGGAGCTCGGCGCCAGGGTGATCCGCGCGCACTACCCGGTCGGGTCGGAGATGGAGGAGATGGCCGATCGCGCCGGGATCCTCATCTGGTCCGAGGTGCCGGTCTACCAGGTGCAGTCGCAGTACCTGGGCGATCCGGGCTGGCTGGCCCGCGCGCGCACCATGCTGCAGGACAACATCCTTCAGAACCAGGACCACCCGTCGATCCTGCTCTGGAGCATCGGCAACGAGCTGCCCTCTCCGCCCACGCCGGCCGAGGCCCGCTACATCTCGGGCGCGGTCGCGCTGGCGCACCAGCTCGACCCGACCCGTCCGGTCGGGATGGCGGTCTCGAACTGGCCGGGGCTCGGCTGCCAGAGCGCCTGGGCGCCGCTCGACGTGATCGGCGACAACGAGTACTTCGGCTGGTTCAGCGCCGGCGGCGGGGGAGACGACGACCGCGACGCGCTCAGCCCGTTCCTCGACACGGTGCGGGCCTGCTATCCGCACCAGGCGATCATGGTCACCGAGTTCGGCTTCGACGCCGACCGCGACGGCCCGGTCGAGGAGCGCGGCACCTACGCCTTCCAGGCCGACTCGGTCGCCTTCCACCTGGGCGTGTTCGCCACCAAGCCGTGGCTGTCGGGCGCGATGTACTTCGCCCTGCAGGACTACGTGGCGTTCCCGCAGTACTCGGGCGGCGACCCCCGGCCCGATCCGCCGTACAACCAGAAGGGGTTGCTCGACTCGGGCGGCACCCCCAAGCCGGCGTTCTCGGTCGTCTCGCAGATCTACCACGCCACCCAGCAGCTCGGCCCGTAACGGTTTTTGGGGCCTCGCTGCGCTCGGCGTCCCTGGGGCCGTGCGGCCCCGTCCGGTCAGAGGACGCGTGTACTAGGCTGACCGACGGTGTCGTCGACCACCGAACTGCGCCGCACTCCGCTATACGACCGCCACGCGGCCGCGGGCGCCAAGCTCGTCCCGTTCGCCGGCTGGGAGATGCCGGTGCAGTACGGCGGCATCCGTGAGGAGCACATCGCGGTGCGTACGCGCGCCGGCGTGTTCGACGTCTCGCACATGGGCCAGGTGCTGACCCGGGGCCCGCAGGCCACCGCGTTCCTGCAGCGGGTCCTGTCCAACGACGTACGCCGGATGCCCGAGGGGGGCGCCCAGTACAGCGTGATGTGCCGCGAGGACGGCGGGGTGCTGGACGACCTGTTCACCTACCGCCTGGCCGAGTGCGAGTACCTGACCGTGACCAACGCCTCAAACCACGAGAAGGACCTGGCCTGGATGCAGGAGCACGGCCGCGAGTTCGACGTCGACGTGCTCGACCGCCACGCCGACTTCGCGATGCTCGCGGTCCAGGGTCCGAGCGCCCGGGCGCTCGTCCAGCGGCTCACCGAGGGCTCGCTGCCATCACGCTTTCACGTCTGCCTGCGCCCGGTCGCCGGGGTTCCGATGCTCGTGTGCGGCACCGGCTACACCGGCGAGGACGGAGTCGAGCTGCTGCTCGATCCCGAGCACGCCCCCAGTGTGTGGGACGCGATCGTCCAGGCCGGCGCCAGCCCGGCCGGCCTGGGGGCCCGGGACACGCTGCGCATGGAGGTCTGCTTTCACCTGTACGGCAACGATCTGAGCGAGGACCGCGGTCCGATCGAGGCCGGGCTCGGGTGGTGCTGCCGGGAGCCGACCGCGTTCATCGGCTCGGAGGCCGTGGGGCGCGCCCGCGGCGAGGGCACGGCCGAGAAGCTCGTCCCGTTCGTGGTCGAGGGACCGGGCATCGCCCGCCACGGCAACCCCGTGATCGGCGGCGGCGAGGTGACCAGCGGCACGCTCTCGCCCTGCCTGGAGCGCGGGATCGGGATGGCGTACGTTTCCACCGCACGGGCCGAGCCCGGCACGCAGATCGAGATCGACGTGCGCGGGCGTGTCCGGCCCGCGAAGATCGAGCATAAGCCTCTGTACAAAAAGGGAGCGTAAATCCAGATGGCCGACGCCAGTTATCCGGACGACCTGAAGTACCACCCAGAGCACGACTGGGCCCGCATCGACGGGGACAGCGCCACGTTCGGGATCACCTGGTATGCCCAGGATGCCCTGGGCGAGGTGGTGTTCTTCGATCCGCCTGCGGTCGGGACCGAGGTGAGCAAGGATCAGCCCTACACCGAGGTCGAATCGGTCAAGGCGGTCTCCGACGTGATCGCGCCGCTCTCGGGCGAGGTCACCGCGGTCAACGACGGCCTGGGCGACAAGCCGGAGACGATCAACGAGGACCCCTACGGGGAGGGCTGGCTGGTCAAGGTCAAGCTGTCGGATCCTTCGGAGGTCGAGTCGCTGATGGACGCGACCGAGTACGAGGCCACGCTCGAGTAATCCGTTGTCCCGCTACACCGCAGTCACCGACGAGGACCGCCGCGAGATGCTCGAGGCGATCGGCGTGGGCTCGATCGAGGAGCTGTTCGCCGACATCCCGGCCGGGGTGCGGCTGGACCGCGAGCTGGCGCTCGGCGACGGCCGCTCCGAGCAGGAGGTGTACGAGGAGTTCCGCGCGCTGGCCGCCCGTAACGTGTCCGCCGAGGACGAGATCAGCTTCCTCGGCGCCGGCATGTACGACCACTACGTGCCCGCGCTGATCGACTCGATCATCCTGCGCTCGGAGTTCCTCACCCCGTACACGCCCTACCAGCCGGAGATCTCGCAGGGCGGGCTGCAGGCCATGTTCGAGTACCAGACGGCGATCTCCGAGCTGACCGGCCTGCCGGTCTCGAACGCCTCGGTGTACGAAGGCCCGAGCGCGGTGGCCGCGGCCGGCTACGTAGCCAAGGCGACCAACGATCGCCGGCGCTTTGTGATCTCCCGCGGAGTGCACCCGCACTCGCGCGAGACTCTCCGTACGCACGCCCATGCCTGGGGGATGGAGGTGGTCGAGGCGCCACTGAACGCGGGGGTCACCGAGCTTTCCGAGCTCGCCGGCGACGTCAGCGCGGTGATCGTCCAGCAGCCGAACTTCCTCGGCGCGGTGGAGGACGTGACCGCGATGGCCGACGCTGCGCACGAGGCCGGCGCGCTGGTCATCTGCGCGTGCGACCCCCTGCCGCTGGCGATCCTGAAGACGCCCGGAGAGTGCGGCGTGGACATCGCGGTCGGCGAGGGCCAGTCGCTCGGCAACCGGCTCGACTTCGGCGGCCCCTCGTTCGGGTTCTTCGCCGCCACCGAGGCGTTGATGCGCCGCATGCCCGGCCGGATCGCGGGGGAGACCAAGGACGTCGACGGCAAGCGCGGGTTCGTGCTCACCCTGCAGACCCGCGAGCAGCACATCCGC
>JAFAYP010000382.1 GCA_019240305.1 Solirubrobacterales bacterium | reverse complement strand
GCCGGCGGCCGCTTCGACGGACCGCTCGGGGTGGCCTGCGGTCTCGAGATCGCGGCGGCCGCGGCACCGCAACCGGTGGCGGTCATCTCGTTCGCCGACGAGGAGGGGGCGCGCTTCAACACGCCGACGTTCGGCTCCAAGGCGCTGGTCGCCCGCCTCGATCTCCCGAGCGTGCTCGAGCGCCGCGACGACGACGGTGTGTCGTTGGCCGCGGCCGTGCGCGCGGCCGGGCTCGACCCGGGGGGCATCGGTCAGGCGCCGCGCTGGCTCGAGCGCCTGACCGGCTTCATCGAGATTCACATCGATCAGACGACCGAGCTGGCCCGGGCGGGCGAGCCGGTCGGGGTGGTCAGCGCGCTCGCCGCGCGCACCCGTCTGGAGGTGACGCTCACCGGGAGGGCCGACCACGCGGGCACCACCCCGCGCTCGGAGCGCCGCGACGCGCTGGCGGCGGCCGCGCGGATGATCGTCGGGGCCGAGGACGCGGCGGGCGCGGAGCGCTCGCTCGATGGCGATCACGCCCCGCTCACGATCACTGCATCAAAAATCATCACCAAGCCCAACGCACCGACCACGATCGCCGCGGAGGTGCGCCTGTGGATCGACGCGCGGGCGCCGAACGTCGACGCGATCGACGCCTGGCGCGTGCAGCTCGACTCGCTGGCCACCGAGCTGCACGAGCGCACCGGGGTGGACATCGAGCTGGCCGTGGCCTCCCGCAGCGACCCGCGCGAGTTCGCGCCGGAGCTGCGCGAAGCGCTCAGCCAGGCCGCGCGTGAGGAGCAGGGTCACGCCGTGCCCGAGCTCGTGTGCTTCGCCGGACACGACGCCGGAGTCGTGGCCGAGCGCATCCCGGCCGCCATGCTGTTCGTGCGCAACCCCACCGGAGTGAGTCACTCGCCGCTCGAGAACGTCGAGCTGGAGGACGCCGCGCTCGCGGCGCGGGTGGTGGCCCGTGCACTCCAGACGCTGCCATGACCGCGCGCGCGTCGATCCCGGCCATGGCCAACGCCCACTCGCACGCCTTCCAGCGCGCGCTGCGCGGACGCGCCGAGCGCCCGGGCGGCGGGCGGGACGACGACTTCTGGAGCTGGCGGACCGAGATGTTCCGCCTGGCCGGCGCGCTCGATCCGACCACCATGCGCATGGTTGCGCGCGAGGCTTACGACGAGATGGTCGGGGCCGGCTACGGCGCGGTGGGCGAGTTCCACTACGTTCACCATCAGCCGGACGGAAGCCCGTACCCCGAGCCCAACGAGATGGCCCACGCCGTGGCCGAGGCGGCGCTCGAGGCAGGGCTGAGGATCGTGCTGCTCCCGGCGGCCTACCACCGGGGCGGATGGTCGGCTGGCTCCGACGTGGCGCCGGCACCCGGTCAGCGGCGCTTCTGCGATCCGGATGTCGAGACGTTCCTGGCTCGCGTCGAGGCGTTGCGGGGGTGGGCGGCATCGAGGCCGGGCGTTTCGGTCGGGATCGCCGCGCACAGCGTGCGGGCAGTTCCCGGCGGATGGCTGGAGGCGATCGCCGAGTACTCCGAGCGCCACGGCATCGTGCGCCACATTCACGCGCACGAACAGCGGCGCGAGCTTCAGGAATGCCAGGCCGAGCATGGCTGCTCCCCGATCCAGCTGCTCGAGCGAGCGGGCTTTCTGGGCGAGCGGGCGAGCGTCGTCCACGGAATCCACGTCTCGCCGGAGGACGTGGCACTCCTGGCTCAGAGCAGCACGACGGTGGTGTCGTGCCCGACCACCGAGGGGAACCTCGGGGACGGCTACCTGCCGGCGATGACCTTTGCGGACGCCGGCGTGCCGCTGGCCATCGGCAGCGACTCGCAGGTCCGGATCGACCCCTTCGAGGAGGCCCGCGAGCTCGAGACCGGCTCACGCCGCGAGCGACAGCTCCGCTCCGGGCTGCTGGCCGCCGTCGGTGACCTGTGGGCCGAGCTGTGCCGCAACGGCTACCGCTGCTTGGGACTGGATGGCGAGCTGAGCGACCAGCCCACGGTCGAGATCGACCTCGAGCATCCCGATCTGCGGGGCATCGATGGCGCGGACCTACCTTTTGCCCTGGCCACGTGCGCGTCCGCCGGGGTCGTACTCCAACCGCCGCCGCTTAAATGAGTCGCGCCCCGGGGAGCCGGCGAACTGGACAGGGCCGACCGGTGGGGCGCGGTCGAGGGAGGAGGGAAGACCATGATGACGCCTAGCCAGTTAGAAGTCCAAGACGAACTTCTAGGTTTAGCAATAAGCGACGCTTATGAGTCTTCGAGCGTGAAGACGATCTTCCCCACCGACTCACCGCGGAGCATCGTCTCGAAGCCGTGAGCCGCCTCCCGCAGGGGGAGCGTCGCGTGGATCGCCGGCCGCACGCCCTGATCGACGCACAGCCGAATCAGCCGCTCGAGCTCCTCACGGGTGCCCATCGTCGAGCCGATCACCGACAGCTGCAGGAAGAAGATCCGGCTCAGCTCAGCCGGCGACGCGTCGCCGGTGGTGGCGCCCGAGATGACCACCGTGCCACCCGGCTTGAGCGCCCGCATCGAGTGGCCCCAGGTCGCTCCGCCGGTGGTCTCCATGACCGCATCGACTCGCTCGGGCAGCCGCGCCCCGGACTCGAAGGCCTGATCGGCTCCGAGCTCCAGCGCGCGGGCGCGCTTCTCCTCGCTCCGCCCGGTCACCCAGACGCGAATGCCGGC
>JAFAYP010000354.1 GCA_019240305.1 Solirubrobacterales bacterium | reverse complement strand
TCGGCAGCCGCGTAGATCAGGTTGCCGTGCCGGTCGATGCCGACGCCGGAGCGCCAGACGAAGATCTTGTTGCCGAGCGTCGCGCCCCATTCGGGGCCGTCGGACAGGTTCGGGTTGACGTGGCCGTGGTTGACGATCAGCGGCAGGTCCTGGCGGGCAAAGGTCACGCCCGGCCCCACGTCCGGGCCGCCCTTCCAGGCGACGATGTCGACCTGGCCGCTGGTGTAGCCCACGATCGTGGCCAGCTCGTCGTGCATGGTGGCGTAGGTGTGACCGTGGTAGGCGAACCCGCCGCCCGAGTCGGCCAGCTTGAAGCCGCTGTTGAACGTCGCCACCAGCCCGCCGCGCAGAGCGGGCGGCACCTCCATCGGCCCGCGACTGCTCATCGACACGGCCGGCTCCTGCAGGCCCGGATACAGGTGCACCGAGGTCCGAGTGTGATCGATCCAGGCCACGCCGGCCACCACCTGGGGATAGGCGGGGTCGGGCCGGAAGCTCGTGATCAGGACCGGCGGCCGCGATCCGCCGGCCGCGAACGTCGCGTGCCACATACCCTCACCGGGCAGCGCCGGGTCGATGATCGGCTGAATCCGCGGCGGGCGGTAGTGGTGCACGCGGTGGTGGTGAACGACCGTGGCACCCGTGGCCAGCACGCCGGACTGGGCAGGCAGCGCGCGGAGCGCCGGACCGCCCTTGGCCGGAGCGTTCAGCGAGTAGTACCAGTTCTCGACCGTGTTGACGATCCCCCGGGCACCGTTGTCGCGCAACCACTCGACGGTGCGGATGCCGAGGCTCGAGTCCGAGCGCTGTGCCATCGCGCTCACGTAGGAGACGAGCACCGGAACGAGGCAGAGCAGTCCCGCGATCAGCGCGATGCGGCGCGCGCGCCGCCACGGCGACGGCCGCGAGGGGGTGCGCGCCGGCCATGCAGGGGTCGGCGCTGGTGGTGGCGAAAGAACGGGAGAATTCTGCGGCGAGAGCACGAGTGCCTAGGTTGTACACGCCTGCGGGTATTGGCAACCCCATGGTGAACGAGTCCTCATTTAGAACCTACGTTGCATTGAGATAACCGACCTACGTTGCTGTTCGATGCCAGTGGAGGTGGGTGCAGGCGCGCGGCTGCCCCAAGACGCGCGTGAGGAGTCAGTCGTGACCGGCGTCACGCCGGGCGCGAGCGTCCCTCGAGTCGGCGCGCGCGTCCGCCCGGTCTCTGTCCGGGCGGTGCTCGTCACGCTGCGCCCCAAGCAGTGGATCAAGAACGCGCTGGTGGTCGCCGCCGCCGGCGCCGCCGGCGCGCTCGGGCATGACGACGTCCCGGTCCGGGTCTCGCTGGCGTGCATGGCCTTCTGCCTGCTCGCCTCCGGCATCTACGCGATCAACGACGTGCGCGACGCGGCCGAGGATCGCCTGCACCCGCGCAAGCGTCATCGTCCCGTGGCGGCCGGCGACCTCGACCGCCGGCTGGCCGCGCTGCTCGGAGCCGCCCTGCTGATCAGCGGGCTGGCCCTGGCCGCGGCGGTGCGCCCGCTGCTCGGTCTGGTCGCGCTCGGCTACGCCGCGCTCACCGTGAGCTACACGATCGCGTTGCGGCGCATCGTGCTGCTCGACCTGGTCGCCATCGCGGGTGGGTTCGTGCTGCGGGCGGTGGCCGGCGGGGTGGCCGCGCCGGTCACGCTGTCGCGCTGGTTCGTGTTGGTGGTCACCTCCTGCGCGGTGCTGATCGCCGCCGGCAAGCGGCACGCCGAGCTGCGCCGAACCGAGCAGGGCGGCGTGAGCGGCCGGCGGGTGCTGACCCACTACTCCCCGGCGGGGCTTCGCCTGATCGTGGCCGGGAGCGGTGCGGTGGCGGTGTTCGCCTACTGCGTGTGGGCGGCGGCCCTGCCCGATGTGGATGCTCGGCCGCTGACGATCATCCCGTTCGTGGTCTGTGTGCTCCGTTACGGTCAGCTGATCTCCTCGGGCGCGGGCGAGGCGCCGGAGGAGCTGATCCTGGGCGACCGGTGGCTGGCGATCGCCGGCGCGGTCTGGCTCGCTGTGTTCGCCGTCAGTGTCCATGTCTCTGGCTGACCTCGCGCCCGCGCCGAGCGCCGCGGCGCCCGAGCCGGCGCGCCTGCGAGGTTGGGGCGGTGGCCCGGGCGTCGCCACCTGGCGCCTGCGCCCGGACCGCGCCGAGGCGTTCGCCGGCGCACTCGCGATGCTCAGGGAGCGGGGCGGGTTCTCGGGGGCGCTGGCGCGCGGCATGGGGCGCAGCTACGGCGACGCCGCCCAGCTGTCGGGCGGCCTCGTGCTCGAGGCCGGCGCCCTGTGCCACGTCCGGCTCGACCCCGACACCGGCGTGGTCGCGGCGGGGGCGGGCGTGACGATCGGCGAGCTGCTGGCGCGGCTCGTGCCGGCCGGCTGGATGGTCCCGGTCGTGCCGGGAACGCAGCACGTGTCGGTCGGCGGCGCGATCGCCAGCGACATCCATGGCAAGAACCACGGCATCGCGGGGACGTTCGGTCAACACGTCCTGGCCCTGGGGCTGCTCTGCGCCTCGGGCGAGGAGCTGTCGCTGGCGGCCGGCGATCCGCTGCTCGACGCCACGCTCGGCGGCATGGGCCTGACCGGGGTGATCCTGTGGGCACGCATCCAGCTGGCTCCGGTGAGCAGCCCGTTCCTGTCGGTCGACACCGATCGCGTCGGCGATCTCGACGGCGCCCTGGCCGCCCTGCGCGCGCCGGGCGGCCCCCACCGCGTGGCCTGGCTTGATCTGCTCGGCTCGCGGCCGGGGCGTGGGGTGGTGACCCGCGCCGCGCCGCTGGCCGGGGCGGTGGTGCCGCCGGGCACGCGGGGCACGGCCACCGTCCGCGCCCGCGCCGCCGTGCCGGCGCGCTGGCCGGGCGCGCTCCTGCAGCCGGCCACGATCCGGGCGTTCAACGAGCTGCGCCTGCGCCGCTCGCCGGTCCGCGAGCGGGGCCGGGTCGAATCGATCGGCGCGCACATGTTCCCGCTCGACACGCTCGACGCCTGGCCTCGCTTGTACGGGCGGGCCGGCCTGGTCCAGTATCAGCTGGTCGTGCCCTACGGGGCGGAGGCCGTGCTTGACGCGGTGATCGGCGAGCTCCGGCGCGCACGGGTGCCGTGCTACCTGGCCGTGCTCAAGGACTTCGGGCCGCCGAACGGCGCGCCCATGTCCTTCCCCCTGGCCGGCTGGACGCTGGCCCTCGATCTCCCTCGCGCGGCCGCCGGACTGCTCGGAGCGCTCGAGCGCTGTGACGAGCTGGTCGCGGGTGCCGGCGGCCGCGTGTATCTGAGCAAGGACTCACGCCTGCGCCCCGACGCCGTGCGCGCGATGTATCCCCGCCTGGCGCAATGGCGGACCGTGCGCGACCGGGTCGATCCGGACGGCGTATGGCGCTCCGATCTCGCCCTGCGGACGGGGCTCGTGGCGTCCGAGCGATGAGCACCGCGGCTGGCGAGCGCAGCGTCCTGCTGATCGGCGGGACGTCGGAGATCGGCTTGGCCATCGTGCGCCGGCTCGGCGCGAGCGCTCCGGCGCGGGTGTTCCTGCTCGGGCGGGACCCCGAACGCCTGGCGGGCGTGGCGGCCACGCTCGACGGTGGCGGCGAGTACGACGCGGTCGACGCGGACGCTCTCGACACGCACGAGGAGGCGATCGCGCGGGCGTTCGAGCGAGGAGGAGGGTTCGACATCGTGGTGCTGGCCGTCGGAGTGCTGGGCGGGCAGGCGGGCATCGACGCCAACCGCTTGGTGGCTGAGGAGGTGATGCGGGTGAACTTCCTGGGGGCCGGGTCGCTGCTGCTGGCGTCGCTCGGGGCGCTGCGCCGGCAGGGCCACGGCACGATCGTCGTCCTGTCCAGCGTCGCGGCCGAGCGCGCGCGGGCGTCGAACGCGATCTACGGTGCGGCCAAGGCCGGACTCGACGCGCTGGCCCAGGGCCTGGCCGATTCGCTCAGCGGAACGGGTGTCCGGGTGCTGGTCGTCCGGCCGGGCTTCGTGCGCACGCGGATGACCGCTTCCCTGAAGCCGGCGCCGTTCGCCACGAGCGCCGAGGCCGTGGCCGAGGCGGTGATCCGGGCGCTCGACGGCCGCCAGCACACCATCTGGGTGCCGCAGGTCCTACGCTATGTGTTCGCGGTGCTTCGCCACCTGCCCCGTCCGATGTATCGCCGGTTGCCGTTGTGATTCGCCATACGCCTCTGATTGATGTGGGGGTCGCGGTGGCGGTCGCGATTCTCGTGGTGATCCTCGCGCCGGGGATGGCGGTGGTGGCCATCCTGGCCGTCGCGGTGCTGCTGGTCGTCGGAGCGAGCTTCGCGTTCACCGGATGGCGTCGATGAGCCGCGAGCCGGATCGCGTCACTCGCCGTGCCGTCCTGCGCGGCGCCGCCGTGGCCGGCGCCACCGCCCTGGTCCGCCCGGCGGTCGGGCTGGCCCGGGCGGGGTCGCCCGCCGGCGTGTTCAGCCATTACGTGGGGACGGTCTCGGCCGGCGAGACCAGGCCGATCGCCGCGCCCGGCGTCTTCTCCCTGGTCGGCGTGCAGTGGCGCACTCCGACGGGCGCGCGCATCGAGCTGCGAACGCGCCGGGCGCCCGGGGCACCCTGGGGCCCGTGGGTGAGCGCCGCGGTGCGCGGTCACGACGGCGACGGCTCGGCCGAGGCGGGGGCCGGGGCCGGGGCCGCGCGGGCCGATGAGTTCGGGGAGCCGATCTGGACCGGTCCGGCCGCTGAGGTGCAGCTCCGCAGCGCCGGTGTCGTCGAGGGGGTCCGCCTGCACTTCGTCGCCCCGCCCAGCGGGGCCGCGACCGGCTTGCAGGCCCGGGCCGCGCAGGGGCTGGCGCTTGCGCAGCCAATCCTCGCCGCCGGCCCCGGTCAGCCACCGATCCTCGCGCGCTCGGCCTGGGCGCACGGACGGGCACCGCACCACGTGCCCGAGTACGGCACGGTCAAGCTCGCCTTCGTCCACCACTCCGAGACGCCCAACGGCTACAGCGCCGGCGAAGTTCCCTCGATCCTGCTCTCGATCTTCGCCTATCACCGCTACGTGCGCGGCTTCTTCGACATCGCCTACAACTTCGCGATCGACGCCTTCGGGCGGATCTGGGAGGCTCGCGCCGGGGGCATCGACGAGGCGGTGATCGGGGCCCACGCGGGCGGCTACAACCAGGAGTCCACCGGCATGGTGGTCCTCGGCAGCTTCATGTCGGTTGCCCCCTCACAGGCCGCCCTGGGTGCGCTGACGCGACTGCTGGCCTGGAAGCTCTCGCTGCACGGGTTGCCCGCGCTCGGCCGCGCGACCGTCGAGGTCAACCCGTCCGACGCGTTCTACACGCCGTTTGCCCCCGGGGCGCACGTGTCGCTGCCCCGCATCGCCGGCCATCGCGACGGCGATCAGACCAGCTGTCCGGGCGACGCCTTCTACGCGCGACTGCCGTCGATCCGCCCCCGGGTGGCCGCGCTCGCCGGTAAACCGGCCCACCTGAGCATTGTCGCCCCGGTGCCCGCGCACCCACCCGGGGCCCCGGTCACTCTCGCCGGCCGCCTCCTCGACGTCTCGAGCGGCGCCCCCCTGGCCGGCGCCCCGCTCGAGATCCAGCAGATCGGCGCGCAGGGCGGCGAGGCGACGATCGCCACGCTCAGCACCGCCGCCGACGGCAGCTGGAACTACGTGGCGAGGCCGAGCGCGAACATCATGCTGCGCGCCCTGCACCGTCCTGCGCCGGCCGCGGTGTCCGACATCGTGATCCTCGCGGTGGCGCCGGCACTGACCGTCTCGGTCGTCTCTACCTCGCCGCTCATGGTGAGCGGCACGGTCACGCCGGCCGGGCCGCGGGTGACCGTCGATCTGTATCGGGTCGGGGCGGGCGGCCACCGGCACCTGGTCTCCGCGAAGGCATTCCCGGCCACCGGCGGCAGCTTCAGCGGCCGGATCAGGCACCCCGGGGCGGGGCCGGGGCGCTACGTGCTGATCGCGCGCACGGCTCAGAGCGCCCAGTTCGCCGCCGGCGCCTCCGCGCCGGTCCCCGTGTCCCTGTAGCACCGGCTGGCGCTAAGGGCCAATGGTCGGCTCAGTCCGCGAGCTTAGGGGAGCTCCACGGCTGCCGGAGCCGGTTCTCGATCTCGCCGGGCAATTCGTCGATGGCGATCCGCACCTGGGTCAGGCTGTCGCGGTCGCGCAGGGTGACGGTTTGGTCCGCCAGCGACTGATGGTCGATGGTCACCGCCCAGGGAGTGCCGATCTCGTCCTGGCGGCGGTAGCGCCGGCCGATCGCGCCGCCCTCGTCGTACTCGGCCTGCACGCGGTCGCGCAGCGCCTGGTAGACGCCGCGGGCCAGCTCGGGCTGCCCGTCCTTGCGTACCAGCGGCAGAACCGCCACCTTCACCGGCGCGAGGATCGGGTGCAGGCGCAGCACCGTGCGCTGCTCGCCCTCGATCTCGTCCTCGTCGTAAGCGTCGATCAGGAAGGCCAGCATCGCCCGGTCGGCGCCTGCGGCCGGCTCGATCACGTGCGGGACGTAGCGCTCGCCACTCGCCGTGTCGACGTACTCGAGCTTCTGCCCCGAGAACTTGGCGTGCTGGGTGAGGTCGAAGTCGCCGCGGTTGGCGATGCCCTCGAGCTCGGACCAGCCGATCGGGTACAGGTACTCGATATCGCTGGTCGCGCTCGAGTAGTGCGAGAGCTCGTCGGCGTCGTGGGCCCGCAGGCGCAGATAGTCGGGCCGGATCCCCAGGCGCTGGTACCAGTTCATGCGCTCGGCCAGCCAGTGCTCGTGCCACCGCCGGGCCTCGTCGGGCGGCACGAAGAACTCCATCTCCATCTGCTCGAACTCGCGCGTGCGGAAGATGAAGTTCCCGGGCGTGATCTCGTTGCGGAAGCTCTTGCCGATCTGGGCGATCCCGAACGGAGGCTTCTTGCGGGAGAACTGGAGGTAGTTCTTGAAGTTGAGGAAGATCCCCTGGGCGGTCTCGGGGCGCAGGTAGACGGTCGACCCTTGCTCGCGCACCGGCCCGACCGTGGTCTCGAACATCAGGTTGAAGTCGCGCGCCTCGGTCAGGTCGCAGTCGGGCGTCTCGCCGGGATGCCTGGAGGGCTTACGCCCGCAGGCCGACTGATCGATGTGGTCGGCGCGGAAGCGCAGCTTGCACGTGCGGCAGTCGACCAGCGGGTCGGTGAAGCCGGCCAGATGCCCGCTCGCCTCCCAGGTCCGCGGGTGCTGGATGATCGCCGAGTCGAGCGCCACCACATCGTCGCGCTCTTGGAGCATGGATCGCCACCACTGGTTCTTGACGTTGTTCTTGAGCAGCACGCCGTAGTGGCCGTAGTCGTAGCTCGAGCCCAGGCCGCCATAGATCTCGCTGCTCGGGAAGACGAAGCCGCGCCGCTTGCACAGCGACACGATCTTGTCCATCGTCACGGGATCGGTCTGCATGCGGCCCGCATGCTAGTGAGGCGGTTCGTCTCCGGGTACCGTGGGTACTCGTCGGCCGTGAGGTATCGGATCGCGCTGCTCGCCGTGCTGGCCGTCCTCGGCCTGGCGCTCGTCGGGTGCGGGAGC
>JAFAYP010000304.1 GCA_019240305.1 Solirubrobacterales bacterium | reverse complement strand
GCGCGCTCTGGGCGCTGCACGACACGAGGCTCAGCGAGGATCAGAAGGCCTCGGTGCTCCTGCTGCTGAGCGGCTATGTCCGGAACGACGCCACGCTCACGGTCGAGCTCATCGCCGCCGGGTTCATCTCTGACGAGGCGATGATCGGCTACTCCCGGCTGCTCGCCACGCTGACCGACTCGGGTCGCTTCCCGGCGATCCACGCGCTGCTCGAGGCAGGGGTGTTCGACCGAGCCGATCCGCCCGAGAAGGAGTTCGGCTTCGGCCTGGAACGCATCCTCGACGGCATCGCCGCGCTCATCGAAAGCTGATCTGCCGATATCCGCGGGCGCCCGCGGGGTACTGCTAGGCCATGGCGGGAGGACTGACCAAAGTGCTGCGCGCCCCGTTCGGCCCGGCCGAGGCGTACCTGCACATGCTGGCCGCGGTCGGCGAGGATCTTGCCGCGACGGTCGGGGACGGCAACCACCTCGATCCGTTCGCCCGGCGCGACCCGGCCTACATCGAGCGGACGCTGCCCGCGCTGCGGATGACCTCGAAGCTGTACTTCCGGGCCGACGTGCGCGGTGTCGAGAACATCCCGCGCGAGGGCCCGGTGCTCCTGGTGGGAAACCACTCGGGCGGCACGTGGATCGCCGATACGTTCATCTTCTCCCATCACTTCTACGACCGATTCAGCCCTGAGCGCCGCTTCCACCAGCTGGCTCATGACCTGGTGTTCAAGGTCCCCGGCCTGCGGGCGCTGGTCGAGCGCTACGGGACCGTCCCCGCCTCCCCGGAGAACATGGCCCGCGCGCTCGAGCGCGACGCGGCACTGCTCGTGTATCCCGGCGGCGACCACGAGACGTTTCGTCCGAGCTGGGAATCGGACCGTGTCGACTTCGCCCAGCGCACCGGGTTCGTCAAGCTCGCTCTCGAGCACCGGGTGCCGATCGTCCCGGTGGTGTCGGTCGGCGGTCAGGAGACCGCGCTGTTCCTGGGCCAGGGACGGCGCCTGGCCCGCGCCCTCCACCTCGACCGGCGCTTCCGCCTGAAGGTGCTCCCGGCGGCGATCGGACCTCCATTCGGCGTGACCATCCTCGACCTGCCGGGGCGCTTCCCGCTCCCGGCCAAGATCTCGATCCGGGTCGGCAAACCGATCGACCTGGGCAGGCGCCTGGGCAAGCGGGCCGATCCCGAAGCCGGGTACGAGCTGGTCACCTCGACCATGCAGAGGACCCTGACCCGCCTCTCCAACCAGCGCTCTTTGCCGGTCGTGGGGTGACTCGGGGCGCGCTCCCCTGGCCGGCGCGCTTCACCCTGCTCGCGCTGTTCTGGGGCTCGACCTTCCTGTTCATCAAGATCGGCGACGAGCGGCTGGCTCCGCTACAGGTCTCGCTCGGCCGCCTCGTGGTCGGAACCGCCACACTGCTGGCCATCCTGGGCGTGCGCCGCCAGCGCCTGCCCTCCGGCGCGTCGGTCTGGGGACGGCTGGCCCTCGCCGGGATCCTGCTGAACGTCGCGCCATTCACGCTGTTCGCCTACGGCGAGCAGCACGTCTCGAGCCTGCTGGCCGGGATCTGGAACGCCACCGTGCCGCTGTTCACGCTGCCGGTCGCGCTGCTGGCCCTGAGCGACGAGCACGCTAACGCGCGGCGGCTGCTCGGGTTCGCGGTCGGCTTCGCCGGCGTGCTCGTCGTGCTCGGGGTGTGGCGCGGCCTGGGCGGAGCCTCGCTCGGCGGCAACCTGCTGTGCCTGGGCGCCGCGGCGTCCTACGGCCTCGGCTTTCCCTACACGCGGCGCTACCTCGCGCACCGCCCGGAGGGCCCGCTGGCGCTGGCCGGCGCGCAGCTGATCTGCGCCACCGTCGAGATCGCGATCCTCACGGCGCTGTTCGCCCACTCGGCGCACAGCCTGGCCGCCAAGCACGTGCTGAGCGTGCTCGCGCTCGGCGTGTTCGGCACCGGCCTGACCTTCGTCTTGAACTACTCGCTGATTCGCGACGTCGGGGCCACGGTCACCTCCACGGTCGCCTATGTCATACCGATCGTCTCGACCGTGCTCGGCATCGTCGCGCTCGGCGAGCCGCTGCGCTGGTACGAGCCGGTCGGGGCCGTGGTCGTCGTGCTCGGCGCCGGCCTGGCCCAGGCACAGGCCGAGTCGCGCACGCGGGTCAAGCGCTGACGGTCTCGCCGCGCTCGGCCAGCACCAGCCGGTCGCTCACGCCGTTGCCCGCGAACGCGGCGGTCAGCTCGCGCGCGCCCTGGGTGAAATGGGTCCAGCCCTCGAAGTGGACGGGAAATGCCGCCCGCACGCCGAGCAGCTTGGTCGCCTCGGCGGCCCGGTCGCTCGACAGGGTCAGATAGGCGCCGTCGAACCGATGAGCCCGCTGCACCGCGCCGGCGAACAGGATCGCCACATCGATCTCGCCCACGCGCTCGGCGATCGTGCGCACCACGTCGAGCGACGCGTTATCGCCCGACACGTACACCTTGTCCTCGCCCGCGGCCCTCAACACGAACCCGATCACCGGGCCGGTCAGGTGATCGGTTCCGTCCGGTCCGTGCTGGGCGGGCACGGCGGTCACGCTCACCGGCGCGCCGCCGGGGCGCTCGACCTCCAGCGAGGACCACGGCTCGAGCCCGCTCGCATTGCCGCCGAGCCGCTCAGCACCCTGCACGGTGGTGAGCACCCGTCCGGCCTGGGGCAGGAACTCGCGACCGGCCGGATCGAGGTTGTCACTGTGATGCTCGTGCGAGAGCAGCACCACGTCGACGGGCAGCAACGCGTCTGGCACGATCGCCGGCCCCGTGGTCTTGACCAGCTCGCCGGCGTACTCGCCGGGCGGCGAGAGCGCGGGGTCGGTCAGCCAGCGCAGGCCGGCGTACTCGACCAGCGCGGTGGGGCCACCGACGAGCGTGAGCTTGACCACCGGTTCGGTCACCTCCTCGGGGTCGTGGTCTAGCCAGCCTTCACACCCGGGGACAGCTTACGCGCCGCGCGGCCCCTCCACCCGGACCCCGGGCCCCGGGCCCCGGGCCCCGGGGCAGTCGATGACGGATAACGCGACACTCGCGCCCCCTCACGGGACGAGATGCGAGTTCTCCGCACCAGAGCCGGGTGAACGGCCGTTCACGCTCCGACCGACGGCGAGTGGTGAGTTGTCCACGCTTTCCAAAGTGACTGCATGCGTCAAACGACTCACTGGCATTGGGTGACACGACGGGGTCGCCGCGGACGGCCGCTGAGACAGTGGCGAGCGTCAGCCACCGCCCGCCCAGATCCGCCGAGGAGAACCCGATGTACGTCTATGAGCCCTTCGCCCGTTTTGAGCCGACGACAGTCGCCGTCGTCTCCCTCCCCTCGAGGCTCCGCTCCGTGGCCGCGGTGCTGGCCAGCGCGCTGGTGCTGTTCGTGGCCATGCTGGTGGCGACTCCCGGCATCACCCGCGTCTGCCCCGCGCCGCGCGCCGGTACGCCGATCCATCTCGGGCGATAGCAGCGGAACCTCTAGGGGATGGGGCGCGCCGCCCGCCGGCGTGCGCGCTCGATCCACGGTCCGGCCCCCAGCCGCTCGAACGTGCCGAGCGCGTCCGCCCTCAGAGCGTCGCCGCCGGCGTCCGGATCGGATCCGGCCTCGGCCAGCTCGAGCGCGAGCACGGCGGCATCGAACACCACTCCGGCCGCATCCATGATCCGCCTGGCTGCCCGCCAGTGTTCGGCCGCGGCATCGCGATTGCCGGCTCGCGCGGCCACATGCGCAG
>JAFAYP010000262.1 GCA_019240305.1 Solirubrobacterales bacterium | reverse complement strand
GATCTCGGAGCACGGTGAGCTCACTCCGGGCGGCGCGGAAGACATCAACCTCGACACCCTCCGCCAGCAGATCGCCGCCGCGCTCCGCGATGGCTCGGACGCGGCGATGCGGGATCTGGCACGCCTCGCGATCGCCGCCTTTGGCCGAGGCGAAGGGTCCGGCGTGCTCGGAGTCGACGTGCAACGGATCCGTCGCGCGCTGAGCCTGCGGGTCGAGCCCCAGCCCGACCTCCCGGATGACGACCCCCGCCGCCACGGGCTGCCGCGCGAGCAGCTGCGCCGCTTCGAGCAGCACCTCCGTCGTGAGCTCGAGCGTGACCTGATCGAGCGCACCCAGAGCCTGCCGCCGAAGAGGCCATTGAACGAGCTCGATCGCGCCCTGCCCACCGGGCCCACCCAGGACCTGGCTCAGGTTCACAAGGTGGTCGCCCAGCTCAAGCGCCGGCTGGCGACCCAAGGTCACGAGCTCCGCGGCCGCAAGCGTCACGCGCACGTCGACGTCCGGCGGACGATGCGAGCCTCGCTTCAGACCGGCGGCGTCCCGATCCAGCTCAAGTACCGCCCGCAGCGCCCACGGCGTCCGGAGATCTTCGTGCTGTGCGATGTCTCCACGAGCGTCACCAGCGCCAGCACCTTCTTTCTCAGCGTGCTGCACGCGCTCCACGACGCGTTCCGCAAGCTCCGCTCGTTCGTGTTCATCGAGCGGATCTCGGAGGTCACGGCGGTGTTCGAGCGCGAGCGGGACTTCCGGGCGGCCAGCGAGGCGGTCTCGCGCGACGCCGGCGTGGCCGACATCTCGGGCTACACGGACTACGGGCGCGTGTGGGAGGAGTTCCTGACGCTGGTTGAGGACGAGCTCCACCCGCGCGCCACCGTGATCGTGCTGGGCGACGCCCGCACGAACGGGCGCCCGCCCCGAGACGACGTGTTCGCGGCTATCACCCAGCGGGCCGGACGCACCTTCTGGCTGAATCCCGAGCCCCGCCTGTACTGGAACTACGGCGACAGCGTGATCTCCGCCTACGAGAAGCACTGCACGGCGTTCGAGTGCTGGCGCACCGACCAGCTCGAGGACTTCGTGAAAGCCCTCACCCAGCCCGCGCCGACGTAACCCACGTCTAGGACACCGGCTCCGACGACGCCGGTGTCGCCACCGCCTCCAGGTACAGGTTCTGCAGGCCGGCCGCCTCGCTCTCGCGCGCCTCGGCCAGCGACATCCCGCGGTCGTCGAACAGGCCGTCCGCGTCCCAGCGCTCCGGGTTCAGCGACACCGCGTACGGGTTGATCTTCTCGTCCTCGCCCGGCGCCACGTCGCCCAGATTTTGTGCGGCGCGTGAGAAGGCCAGCACCGCGAACGCCTCCATCAGGTCGGCCGTCGAGGCCAGCCGTGCGCGCACGCCGTCGGTGTCGAAGTTGCCGGCCATGTCGACGTGCCGCTGGTACATGCCGGGAAACGCCTGCGTGGGCACGATCGCCCGCCGCCACTCGCGGTCCTCCAGCGCGTTCCACTCGCGGTACATCGCCTCCAGACGTCGGGTGATGTCCCAGATCCGCTCGAGGTCCGGACGCACCGAGGCCATGAAGTCCAGGTCGGCGTACTTGTCGTGGAAGAACAGCAGGCACTCGGTGCCCCAGTACAGGATGTTGTTGGCGCAGATCTTGACCGTCATCACCATCGCGTTGTGCCAGAACTCGTACTGGCCCTCGTACTGGGTGAGGTTCACCTTGTACGTGTTCAGGTAGAGCTCGTCGAACGCGCGGGCGCGCTCGGTGACGTCTTCACCATCCAGATACCGACACACCAGATCGGTGCTCAGCGTGTTGGAGATCGCGATGAAGTCCGATCCCGGCGAGTAGAACGGATCGAGGAACGCCCCCGCCTCACCCACCAGCGAGAACCGCTCGGACCCGTTGAAGCACTGCTTGCAGCCGTAGGAGAAGTCGGACACCTTCAGGAAGTCCTCGACCTGGTCGAGTCGACCATCCAGGGCCTCAGCAAGCTGGGGCTCGTGGCGTCGGATCCAGTCCAGCGCGCCGTCGAGCGTCTTCATCTCCTCGTAGGGGTGGAATCTCGGATCGGCCACGATTCCGATCGAGATCGGTCCCGAGGACAGCGGGATCATCCACACCCAGTAGCCCTGACCGCACAGGTGGTTGGTCGAGTACTGACGCAGCCCGCGCTCGGACATCCGCCCGAAGAACTCCTCGTCGTCGGGCTCGGCCCACGACTCGATGTCCAGCCCCCCGTTCAGTCTGAACCAGGCCGAGTTGACCACGTGCCCGTTCTCCTCGAGCAGGTCCAGCTTGCGCTTGAGCAGGAAGGCGCGCCCCGCGGCGTCGACCACCCAGCGCGCGCGAATCTCGCGATCCTCGCCCTCGTGGGTCACGCGGATCACGTGGGGATCACCGATCTCCACGTCCTGCACGCGGCAGTCCCCGAACCGGTCGACTCCCTCGGCCACCGCCTTCTCGCCCAGGTAGTTCTCGAATCGCCCACGGTCGAGCTGGTAGCTCGGGTGGTCAAGCGGCTTGTTGATGCCGCGCTCGATGCGCTCCGCGATCTCGTGGTTGCCCGCGGCCGGGAACCACCAGCGCAAGCCGAACTTATGCAGCTCGTCGTTGTCCATGTGCTCCCGGGCCCCGACGATGTCGGCGAAGTAGTGCGCTGACACCTCGACGGTCGACTCACCCACCTTGAATGCGGCCTCGGGTGCCGGGCCCTTGCGCTTCTCGGCGATGAAGACACTGGTCTGCGGACGGGCAGCCTTCAGCTGAATCCCGAGCGTCAACCCCGCGAGGCCACCCCCCAATATCGCCACGTCGTAGCTGTCTGCCGGCCGCCTGTCCCCCATGTCAGTCTCCTTTAGGTTGCAAGAAAGTCAGTCCCGTAGCCGAGCTAGACCGCCGCCGCCACGGCGCCACGCTTCTGGAGGTCCATCTCCTCGATGCCCGGCAGCATCTCCAGCGCCTGCACCAGGCTGATCCCATCATCGGAGAACAGACCGTCCGCTTCCCAGCGCTCGGGATGCAGGCTGATCGCCAGCGGGTTGATCGGCCGGCTCTCATCCGGCGGATCGGGCAGGTTCCGCGCCGCCCGGTGGAAGATCCACACCGCGAGCGCCTTGAGGTACTCGACGTTCTTGCGCGAGTTCTCGAACACCTCCTCGCCCTCGGCGGGATGCGCCATGTCGGCCTGGGCCTGAATGTAGGGAGCGAGTGCCTTGGGCAGCACCGAGACGCCCTCGAACGGGGTGTTCTCCAGCGCGTGCCAGTCGCGGAACAGCTCCTGCATCCGCGGCAGCATGTCGATCGCGGGCCCCAGCACCGTGTAGAGACGGTCGATGTCCTCGGGCTTGCGCATCCGCTCGTGGCACCACGCGTTGCCGATCCCCGAGAAGTAAGTCGAGGAATCGAACACGAACTTCGCCACCATCACCTGCGGGTTGCCGAACAGCTGGAAGTTGTCGCGGTACAGGTGGGCGGTGGTGTTGAACAGCGCCAGGTAGAAGTCGTTGTAGAAGTCGCACAGCTCGGTCACGTCCTCACCGTCCAGCTCGCGCTCGATCAGCTCGCAGCTGAAAGTGTTCGAGAACGCGATGAAGTCGGACCCCGGCGAGTAGAGCGCATCGAGGAACGCCCCCGCCTCGCCGACCAGCGTCCAACGGTCGGGCGAGAAGAACCGCGTCGAGCCGTACGAGTAATCCTGGACGCGCAGGAAGTCGAGCACGTCAGCGCGGCGGCCGTCGAGCGCGGCGTGCAGCTGGGGCTCGTTACGCCGCATCCACTCCATCCAGGCGTCGAAGCTCGAGATCTCCTCCCACGGGTGAAAGCGCGGGTCGGCGCACACGCCGATCGAGATCGGCCCCGACTCGAGCTGGATCAGCCACAGCCAGTACCCCGGCTGGATCAGGTGCGATGTCGAGTGGATCCGCAGGCCCTTCTCGGGTATCCGCCCGAGCCATTCCTCATCGTCGGTCCAGTCCTCGAAGTCCAGGCCGCCGGCCAGCCGGATCCAGGCCGCGTTGCAGTGGTGGCCGGTGTCGACGCCTTCGCCCACGCCGAGCTTGCGGCGCAAGATGTTCGCGCGCCCGGAAGCGTCCACCACCCAGCGAGCGGTGGCGATGCACTCCTCGCCCTCGTGGGACATCAGGATCGTGTGGTTGTCTGCTCCGAGCGACACGTCCTGCACGCGCCAGCCCCGGAACGCGTCGGCTCCCGCCTTGCGCGCCCTCCGGAACAGCTCGTTCTCGAATCGGCCCCGGTCGATCTGATGGGTGAACGCATCCAGATGCCCCGGCGTGCAGAACTCCACCCGCTTGGTGATGTCCGAGTTGTCACCCGCCGGCATGAAGAAGCGCAGCCCCAGCTTGCGCTGCTGGTAGCGCTCGAGGTGGTCGCGCATGCCGACCATCTCGCGGTAGTAGTAAGCCCCGATCTCGACGCTGGACTCACCGACCTTGAAGGCCGCCTCGGGCGCCGGCTCGGTCCGCTTGTCGGTCACCAGCACCCGGGTTTCGGGACGCTCGCGCTTGAGCTGCAGAGCGATGGTCAGTCCGGCCAGCCCTCCGCCGAGAATCGCCACGTCGTAATGGCCGTGCGGTGCGTCGATCGCTTTCACCTCGAGCATCGACGCCGAGCGGTCGTCTGCCATCAGCCCCTCCTCGGTTGGTCGAGGGCGCAACGACCCGCACGCCGACCATGCGCGGTCGACGCCACCGAGCCCCGGTTGCAACCCCCTATTCGGTCCACGTCCAACGCGGATCATGACGGAACCGACACCGGGTTTGCAACCCGTCCGCCGGTGGTTCACCTGCCGTTTATGCCTGGCGGCTTCTAAAAGAGCTGGTTCTCTCCGCCGAACACCGCGCTCACCGACCCCTCGGTGAAGATCTGGCGGATCGTGTCGGCCAGCAAGGACGCGCACGAGAGCACGACCACCTTCTCGGGCGCGCCGGCGCGCAGCGGGATCGTGTCGGTCACCACCACCTGCTCGAAGGCCGACTGCGCCAGCCGGTCGTAGGCCGGGCCGGAGAACACCGGGTGCGTGCAGGCGGCGAACACGCGGCGCGCGCCCTCGTCGAGCACAGTCTGGCCGGCCGCGATCAGCGTGCCGGCGGTGTCGATGATGTCGTCGAGGATCACCGCGGTCTTGCCGCGCACGTCGCCGATCACATAGCCCACCTCGGCCACCTGCTGGGCCGGGCGCTCCTTGGTCATCAGGGCCAGATCGGCGCCGACCATCTCGGCGAACTTGTGGTTGAGCTTCACGCGGCCCACGTCGGGGGCGACGACCACCAGGTCGTCGAGCTCGAGCTCGCGGAAGTAGTCGGCGATCAGCAGCAGCGCGGTCATGTGATCGACCGGCTTGCGGAAGAAGCCCTGGACCTGACCGGCGTGAAGGTCCACCGTGAGCACCCGGTCGATGCCCGCCGTCTCGAGCAGCTGAGCCACCAGCCGGGCGGTGATCGGCTCGCGCAGGGCCGACTTCTTGTCCTGGCGGGAGTAGCCGTACCACGGCATGACCGCGATCACCCGGTGCGCGGAGGCGCCCACCGCGGCGTCCACCATGACCAGCAGCTCCATCATCGCGTCGTTGGCGCTGACCCCGGTCTCGCTGTTGGAGCAGGTCGGCTGCACGATGAACACGTCCGCGCCGCGCACCGATTCGTCGAAGCGGCAGTAAACCTCGCCGGCCGAGAACGTCTTCAGCGTGATGTGGCCGAGCTCGATCCCGAGCCGGTGCGCGATCGCCGCCGCCAGCTCCGGATTCGCCCGCCCGGCAAACAGCATCAGCTTCTTGCCGGTGACGATCGGCACACTCCCCGATGCGGCCCTCGCCTCGCTCGCTTCCATGTGCGGGGTGAGTCTATACACGCCCGCGGGCACGGCAGTGACGATTTAAGCGCTCGTTCACCGCGCGCCTTGACTCGCCGCGCGCCACCCGCTTACGCTGGCGCGCATCATGGCCCGTAACTTGACGCTCGCCGGCAGCCGCCTGTTCGAGGGCCTCATCGAGGCCGAGCTCGAGGTCGTGGCCGGGCGCATGCGCCCCCGCCAGTTCGCCCCGGGCGAGCAGCTGTGTGCCGCCGGCGATCCAAGCGACCGCATCTGGCTGATCACCGGCGGGCTGGTCATCTGGAGCGCAGGCACCACCGCGGGCGGCGGCGAGATCGAGCTGCGCATGCGTAAGGGCGACGTGATTGGCGCCCAGGACGCGATCACCGGGACCGAGCGCACCGCGACGGTGTCGGCCAGCACGATCGCCGACACCCTCGAGCTCGACGCCGCTGACCTGCTCGAGCTGGCCGGCCGCTTTCCCCGCATCCTGATCAACGTGATCAAGACCCAGCGCGAGCGCCTGTTCCGGGCCAGCGCGCACAGCACGGCGCTGTTCAGCGCCAGCGTCCGTTCGAGCTCCACCCGTGGCGAGGAGATCGGCATCATCGCGGGGCCTTCCCTGAAGGGCGTGATCCCGGGGCTGGTGGCCGCCGCCCGGATGGCCAGCGCTCAGCCGGTCACCGTGGCCGACCGCTCGCTGTCGTTCGCGGGCGCGCTCACCGCCTCCGACGAGCTGGCCGGCGAGCACGCGACGGTGTTGATCCCCAGTGAGTTCGACCCGGACACGGTCGGGGTGCTGCTCGACGAGGCCGATCGCGTGGTGGCGCTGGTCGGGACGGCCGAGGAGGCGGGGCGGCTGGGAGCCGTCGCCGCAGCCTCCGAGGGCCGGCGCCTCGAGATCGTGCTGGTCTCCGACGAGGCACGCGACGCCAGCCAGATGTGGCATCCCGCCGCGCTCGGCCTGGTCGTGCGCCAGTGCCCGCGCCAGCCAGAGTTCCCGCTGGCCGACGCCGACGCGGCGTGGATCGCGCGCCATCTGACCCGCACCAAGCTCGGGCTCGCCCTCGGCGCCGGGGGCGCCAAGGGCTACGCCCATGTCGGCGTGCTCCAGGCCCTGCAGGAGGCCGGCTACACGGTCGACTACGTCGGCGGGAGCAGCATCGGCGGCTTCGTGGCCAGCCAGCTCGCGCTCGGTTACGACGCCGACAGCATCTACGACCGGTTCCGCGCGGCATTCAGCGAGGAGAACGTCGGTCAGCTGTTCAAGTCACCGCTGGTCGGATCGGCCGGGCTTGAGGTGCTGACCGGACTGCTCAAGGAGGCGACCAAGGGAGCGTTCTTCTCGCACACGCAGATCCCGCTTGTGATCATGGCGGTCGACCTGACGGCACGCACCCCGGTGGCCCAGCGGCAAGGTCAGCTCTGGGAGGCGCTGCTGGCGGCGTTGTCGGTGGCCGGGGTGTTCCCCACCCAGGAGCGGGACGGCCACCGGCTGATCGACGCCATCGCGCTCGTCCCGGTGCCGACCGCCGCGGTGATCGAGGACGGCGCCGACATCGTGGTGTCGGTCAACCTGCTCGGCACCGAAACGCTCGAGCGCTGGCCCGGGGTGCCCGACGAGCCCGAGGCCGAGCCGGCCAAGCCACGCCGCCGCGGTCCGCTCGACACGATCCTCGAGGCTATGGACCTCAGCCAACTCGACACCAGCGCCCGGCATGCCGCGCTCGGCGACGTGGTCATCACCCCCCGCTTCGGTCCGGCCGAGTGGCGCGACTTCCATCTCGGCGATCTGTTCCTGCAGGCCGGCCGGGTCGCCGCAGGCGAGCAACTCCCTGCGCTCGAGGCGCTGAGCAGGCCGCTCGACCTGCAGGCCGCGCGCCGCGAGGCGAGCATCGTCTGACTCGCGGCGCGCCGGTAACCAAATGTTCTTTCTCTCCGGATCCCGGGCGCAATAGAGTCGCGCCCGACCGGGGGCCAAGCGTGCTCGCGCGCCGCCCCAAGCAGTGACAAACCCATAGGGGGTAGTACATGATGGGACCGGGGCATCCCGCACGCGCGACCGGGCGAGCGCGGCGGGCACTACCAATCCTGGTGGCCGCGCTCCTCGCCGCGGTGCCAGCGGCGGCGCAGGCCAAGAACCACGGCAGACACCTCGTCCGCCACGGCTTTGACGGCGATCGCGGCGGCGCCGTCTACACCACCACCAACAACCCGAGTGGCAACGCGGTGATCGTCTTTCACCGGAATCGGGACGGCACGCTCACCCAAGGCCCGACCGTGGCGACCGGGGGCACCGGCATCGCCGCGCAGCCGCCGTTCGGGTTCCCGATCGTCGACTCGTCCGGCTCGATGGCGCTTGCCGAAGGCGGTCGCCTGCTGTTCGTGGTCAACGACGGTGACAACACGATCACCTCGTTCCGGACCAACGACTGGGGCCTGAGCCGCGCCGATCGAGTGAGCTCGGGCGGGGTGCTGCCGATCAGCTTGACCACCTACGGGCACCTGCTGTACGTGGTCAACGAGCAGAGCAGCAGCATCTCCGGCTACTACTTCTCCGACAGCGGGCGCCTGTGGCCGATCCCGGGCTCCGAGCAGCTGATCTCTCCGCTGTTCCCGTCCGGTCCCGCACCGCCCAACGCCGGTGGAGTAGCCGCGCAGATCGGGTTCTCCCCTGACGGCCACCAGCTGGTCGTGACCGAGCGCGGAGTGCCGAGCACCGTCGGGGCAATCGACACCTTTGCGGTGAATCCAAACGGCTCGTTGACCCTCGAGCAAGCCGACCGAAGCGCCAGCGTCGACCCGAATCCGTTCGGGTTCACGTTCACCCGCGGAGGAACGCTGCTGGTCTCGAACGTCGGCCAGGTCAACGGCACCTTCGACTACCCGGCGGGCAGCCTGCCCATCCCGCAGGTGCTGGACCCCGCGCAGTTCACGGGGTCAGCTTCGTCGTACACGCTCTCGAGCGCCGGGGCGCTGACGCCGGTCTCCACGGAGGTGGCGAGCGGTGGACGCGGGGCCTGCTGGCTGGTCCTCAGCAGGGACGGCCGGTTCGCGTTCGTGACCAACACGCTGTCGACCGCGCCCGTCCTCGGCCCGCCCAATGGGATCGGCACCGGCGTAGGTGGACTCACCACCTATCGGGTGGGGTCCGGAGGGACGCTTACGCGTCTCGGTCAGACGGACCTCGGGCCGGGTAGCCCCACCGACGAGGAAGTCAGCTCGGACGGGAGATTCCTGTACGTGAGCGTTCCGAACGTGCCACCACCACCGGCGACAAGCCATATCGACGTGTTCGCCATAGGCAATGACGGCACCCTCACCCTGATCACTGAAGGAGCCACCCTCCCGACCCTCATCTCGGGACTCGCGGTCAACTAGGCCATGGCGGTGCGCCCGCTCATGCGGGCGCACCGCGGCTCTGCAACCGCGCGCCCGCCCTTCCCCAAATCTTCATGCTGTAGGGTTGCGCCGCTTATCGGGCGCAAGGCCGGGCGCTAACACTCTTAACGGAGGGCTTTATGGGACGCAACGCCGTGAGGATCGCGCGGCTGATGGGGATACTGCTTGCCGCTGCCGTAGTTCTCGCACCATGGGCGGCCGATGCCGCCAAGAAATCGAAACCGAAGACAGCGGGCGTACCGCACCGCTTCTACACCCAAACGAACAACCCAGCGGGCAACACCGTGCTCGTCTATGACCGCCGCGGCGACGGCACGATCACGCTGCTGGCGAACGTGCCCACCGGCGGAAAGGGGCAGCCGACGCCCCCGGGGACCCCAACATTCGGCCTGCCGGTCGTCGACTCCCAGGGCTCGGTCGACCTGACGCCTGACGGAAAGCTGCTGTTCGTGGTCAACGCGGGCGACAACAGCGTGACGTCGTTCCAGGTCACCGCCAGTGGCCTGAAGCGGGAGTCGCAGGTCTCTTCGCACGGGAAGCTCCCGGTCAGCCTGGCCTCGAGCGGCCACCTGCTCTACGTGCTCAACGGCGAGAGCTTCAACGTCTACGGCTGGCGCTTCTCGAGCACGGGCAAGCTGACGCCGATCGCGGGCTCGGACCAGAAGGTCATCGCGGTCACGCCGAAGGGTACGAAGGACAAGAACGGTGCTCCGGCAGGCATCGGGTTCTCGGCCAACGGCGATGTGCTCGCCGTCACCCAGCGCGCCCTTCCGCGCAAGTACGGCGAGATCGACACGTTCGTGATCAGGCGTGACGGCTCGGCCGAACCGGCACATGCAACCGCCACACCGGGCATCGACAACCCGTTCGGCTTCTCGGCCGTCGGCAGCTATTTCCTGGTGAGCAACGCCGGCTACGTGGCGACGCCCAATGGCTCACCGCCGCAGGTCGGTGACTTCACCCAGTTCACCGGTACCGCGGCCACCTACAAGGTGTCGAACACCGGCAAGCTCACGCTCGTCAGCAACGTCAAGACGGGTGGACGCGCGGCGTGCTGGCTGATCGTGACCAAGAACGGCAAGCGGGCGTTCGTGACCAACACACTGGGTGCCACGGCACCCACTGTCGGTGTCGGCGCGGTGTCGAGCCTGTCGGTGGCCGCCAGCGGCAAGATGACGCTCAGCCACCAGGCCAGTACGGCCCCCGGATTCCCGGCCGACATGGCGCTCAGCAATGACAACAAGTACCTGTACGTGATCGACCCGAGCTCTGCCCTGTCGGCCCCGCCGCCGATGGGCCTGGGGATCAAGAGCCAGATCGACGTGTACCGGATCGGCGCTGGCGGGAGCATGACCGAGATCCAGGCGACAGCGGCGACGCTACCGCCCGGCATTTCGGGAGCCGGCGCGTTCTAAGCGTCTGCATCCGCCAATAGGTGACTCGATTCTCGGGGGCCGCGGTTCGTTCCGCGGCCCCCGAACTTTTTCCACCCGCAGGGGTTGCGAGCACCGCGGAGGACTCGTTAGAGTCTCGGCTGCGTCGCGAAGCTGACGGGGCAGCGCGTCGCACAATTGCAAAGGGGGACCATATTTCGTGGCCTTGCTGAGCAGGAGCCACTCGGGGCAAGCAAGTGGGACCGGGACAACCTGTGTGAAGGTGTGCGGAGCCGTAGCTCCGGCCGAGATTGACGCGCTCGCGGCTAACCGGGTCGACCTCGTGGGCCTGTGGCTGGCCGTGCCCGGAGGTCCGCATGACCTTCCGCCAGAACGCTGGCGCGTGCTCGCCGAGCATGCCGCCGGCACCGAGGGTGGCCCGGCGCCCGTGCTTGTCACCTTTGCCAAGGACGCCGAGCTACTGCGCGTCGCGCTCGCGTCCGCACCTGTGCGTTGGGTCCAGCTGCACGGCTATCCGACCCCGGGCATGGTGCGCAAGATCAAGGCACTCGAGCTTGGCGGGGATCAGGTCAAGGTGATCAAGGTGCTGCACGTCATGGGCGGTGAGTGCGTCGAGGCATCGCTGATCGGCGCCTACGAAAAGGCGGGCGTCGACGTGTTCCTGTTCGACGTGGTCACCGAGGACGGGCGCGTCGGCAGCACCGGACAGGCGCTCGACCCCGCGGCCGTCGCACCGCTGCTCGACCGGCTGTCGCGACCGTTCCTGCTCGCCGGCGGCATCTCCGACGAGAACCGCGGTCGGTACGCATCGCTCACCGAGCATCCGCAGTTCCTCGGCATCGACGTCGACACCAATGCCCGCGACGGGGGCGGCGCGATCTCGGCCGAGCGCGTGCGCTCGATCACGCAGACCTGGAGGGAGCATGGCTAGCGCGTTCATCGATGCCGTGCTGGCCGCCCGCCTGCCGATCATCATGGAGGTCAAGCGCTCCGACGGCGACGGCGCCGAGCTGCTCGGCGAGCGGACGATCGCCGAGATCGTCGAGCAGTACGTGGCGGTCGGCGCAGCGTGCATCTCGGTGGTGACCGGCCGCTGGTTCGGCGGCAGCGACGCGATGCTTGAGGAGGTCGCCGGCGTCACCGAGCTGCCTCTGCTCAAGAAGGACTTCATCACTCGCGAGAAGCAGATAGTCGCGGCCAGGGAGATGGGTGCCTCGGCCGTGCTGCTCACAGCCAAGATCCTGCCCGCCAAGACGTTCCGGCACCTGATCGAGATCGCGCTGCACCACGGGTTGACACCGTTCGTCGAGATCGTCGACCACGACGAGCTCGGCAGCGTGATCCACCCCGCGGACTGCGTGATCGCGGTCAATAACAAGGACATCAACACGCGCGAGCGCGAGCCCGGCGACATCGACGTGAGCCGCTCGCTGCTCGAGGCCACCGTCGCCGCCGGCACACCCTGCCCGGTTAGCGCAAGCGCGATCGTCGATCCACGGATCGGCGCCGAGCTGATCGACGCTGGCTTCAAGGGCCTGCTCATCGGGACCGGCCTGCTGCGGGCCGCGAGCATCTCTGGCTGGGTGAGCGACTTCGAGCGCCACCGCGCCGAGCTGCGCACACCGATCACCCCGGGAGCCTCCTCATGAGCCAGACCGCGATCCGATCGCTGGCCGACCATTTCGCCGAGCAGGTCCAGCAGCAGCCGGATGCGCCGGCGCTGATCTGGGAGGGCTCGTCGATCTCCTACCGCGAGCTCCAGCGGCTGAGCAACTCATCGTTTGCCGAGATTGCGGACGCACGGCTGCGCGCCGACCGGCCGGTCGGCATCCGGGCCAAGAAGTCACCCGAGGCGATCGGCCTGATCATCGCCTGCCTGCGCGCGGGCAAGCCGTTCCTGCTGCCCTCGATCGAGCTCGCGCCGGAGACGCTGGCCCAGCTGTTCGCCCAGGCGGGCACGAGCCAGGTGCTATCCCCCCACGGGCCTCGCAGCGAGAGTGCGGCCAGCCTGCGGGCGCTGGTCGACGACGCACGCGGAGCTCCGGACGACGGTGGGGCGGGGAGCAAATCTCAGTGGCCCCCGGTGGGAGGCGGCGATGACGTCACGTTCATGCTGACCACCTCGGGCTCCACCGGGCTGCCCAAGATCGTCCCGCTCACCGCGAGCGGGATCGACGCGTTCACCGACTGGGCGGCCGAGCAGTTCGAGATTGCACCGGGCACCGTGGTCGCCAACTACGCGCCGCTCAACTTCGATCTCTGCCTGCTCGACATCTGGACCACGCTCAAGCACGGCGGCTGCGTGGCGATGGTCGATCAGGATCGCGCCACTCAGGGCGCCTACCTGGCCGATCTGGTCAATGACAACCAGGTGAACGTCCTGCAGGCAGTACCGATGCTCTACCGCCTGCTGCTCGACGTGCACCGCGAGGACGGACGCACGTTCCCGAGCGTGCGCCACGTGATCACCACCGGGGACAAGATCCCGCCGAGCTCGCTGGCCGAGCTGCCGAGCCTGTTTCCCAGCGCGAGGTTCTACAACATCTACGGCTGCACGGAGACCAACGACAGCCTGATCCACGAATTCCACGGGCTGGCCGAGGGCAATGTCCCATCGAACGTGCCCGTGGGTCAACCGATTCCCGGAGTGATCGTGCGGGTGCAGCAGGAGGACGGGACCGCGCTGGAGGGCACGGGCACCGGCGAGTTCATGGTGTGGACGCCGTTCCAGACTCGCGGCTACTTGAAGGCGTCTCTGAATGCGGAGAAGTTCGTCAGCCTTCAGGACGACCCCGATCGCGTCTACTACAAGTCGGGCGACATCGTGCGCCGGCACGAGGA
>JAFAYP010000260.1 GCA_019240305.1 Solirubrobacterales bacterium | reverse complement strand
GTCGGGTCCAGCACCGCGGTGTTGGTGCGCGACTCCTCCCGGATCCGCACGAAGCCGTTCAGGATCGCCTCGTCGTTAAGCGCGTCGACGATCCGGTTTCCGGTGGCGCCGCCGACCAGCCCGGTGGCGATCACCGGCTGACCCAGGCGCTTGAGGGCGCGGGCGATGTTGACCCCCTTGCCGCCGGGCATCGTGGTCTGCTCGACCGAGCGATGCCGGCGCCCCACGCGGAAGTTCGGAACCTCGAGCGTCTTGTCGAGGGCGGCGTTCAGCGTGACGGTAATGATCATTGCGGCTCCGGAACCCCCGCCGCTTATCCCCTGGTCGATTCGCGCCAAAACATTCGAAGGCCGATTGCCGCGCCCGCCGCCAGCACCAGGCCCGACAGCGTAACCGATAGGACGACCACCTTCTTAAGGCCTTTCGAAACGCGGATCTGGGGCAGCGCCGCGGCCAGCTCCAGGGGGATCCGCGCCTGCACCCGACTGCCGGCCATGACCAGCGCCGTGCCGACCACCGCATCCGCCGGGAGGGGGCCGGTGAGCTCGGCCGGCACCCGGACGCGGACATGCACGCGGGTCGAGCGCGGGAACACGTGCGTGTAGCTGCCGGCGGCAATCAGGCGGGCCAGCCGGCCGGGGGCGGCGCTCTTCACGGGCACCCGGGCGAGGAGCTGGCCCGCGTGGACCGGAGTGCGCAGGCGGAAGTTGGCGAACCCCCAATCGAGCAGCGCCAGAGCGTTCGCGTCGCGGGCCGCCTCGCTGGCGGTTCCCATCACCGCGCCGATTAGGGTCATGCGCTGGGTGGGCGGGCCCTGCGTCCCCGAGGCCACCAGCACGTATCCGGCCTGCAGGGTGTGCCCCGTCTTGACGCCATCGATCCACCGATCGCGCGCCACCAGGTCGTTCAGGTTGACTACGTGGCGGACGTGGTTGCCGCTCCGCAGCACGGCGCTCGGCTTGGCGACCACTGCCCTGACGAACGGCTCGGAGCGCAGCAGGTAGCGCGCCAGCCTGACCAGGTCCTCGGCGCTCGAATAGTTGCCGGGCGTGTCGAGCCCGATCGGTGTCGTGTAGTGGGTGTGGGTGAGGCCGAGCTCCCGCGCCCGCGCGTTCATCATCGCCTCGAAGCGCGCCACCGATCCGTGGCCGACGTTGTAGGCGAGGTCCTCGGCCGCGTCGTCGGCGCTCGGCAGGAGCATCGCGATCATCAGATCGCGGACGCTCATCCGCTCGCCCGGCTCCAACCCGATCTGCGAGTCCTGGGCCGGCCAGACGAGGTCGGGGTCGGTGAACACGTCGCGCAGCTGGGCGTGGTGCAGGGTCACGAGCGCGGTCATCAGCTTGGTCGTGCTGGCGATCGCGAGCTCGGCGTTCTGGTTGACGCCGTAGAGCGGCTGCCCGGTGCTCTCCTCGATGAGGGCCGCCGCCCGCACGCCCAGCGCGGGGGGTCCGGCCGCCGCGGCGCTGTGCGCGGGGGGTCCGGCCGCCGCGGCGCTGTGCGCACCCATGAGCCCGATCGCCACCGCCATCGCGGCGAGCGCGCGGCGAGCCGGCCTGCTCACCGCGGCCTCCGCCGCCGACCGCGTCCGCACCAGCCCCTACCTCATCGCCGCAGCTTGAGGCGCTGCTGCGGGTGGAGCGAGTCGGGACTCACGTTCGGGTTCAGCGCCTCGAGCGTGCTCAGCGACACCCCGGTCCGGGCGGAGATCTTCGACAGCGTGTCGTTGGGCCGCACCACGTAGAAGCGCGCCTTGGACACCTTGTGCCTGGCACGCGTGGTGGTGGTCGTCGGTTGCACGATCGTGAGCGAGGCGGCGGTGTGCTTGTCGGCGAGCGCCGAGTGGACGATCACATATGCGGCCGCCGCCACCGCGGCGATCGCGAGCGGGGCCAGGTAGCGCGCTGGGTTCCTCCACCCCACCATCCCGCCGGCGATCATACAGTCGCCCGGACCGCTGATCATGTGCGCGCATATCGGCTTGCGAGCCTCGCCGGTTGGCGAACGGACCGGACCTCATGCGCGACGAGCTCACGCCGCCAGGCGCCAGCCGAGCCCGCGCAGGCGAGCCGCTTCGGCAGCCGCCGCAGAGGCGGGATCACCGCGGTCGCGCTCGTGCGCCGTGACGATGCTGCGCGAGGCCGAGATCAGTCCGCTCGCCGGCCCGGCCGCGAACGCCGGCGCGAGGTCCTCGACCCGTCCGCCCTGCGCGCCGATCCCGGGCAGCAGGAACACGGCGTGTGGCATGCGCTCGCGCAGGGCCTCCAGCCGGTCCGGTGCGGTCGCGCCGACCACCGCGCCGATGTCGGACAGCCGATGGCGGCCAATCCCCCCGGCCCCGAGCTCGTGCACCAGATCGGCCAGCCGGTGGCTCACCGAGTGGCCGTCCACCAGCTCGCGCTCCTGGACGTCGGCCGCGCCGGGATTCGAGGTGCGCACCAGCACGAACAGCCCCCGCCCGCTCGCCCGCGCGGCCTTGACGAACGGCGCGAGCGAGTCGCTGCCGAGCAACGGGTTCACGGTCATGGCATCAGCGCCCAGCCCGGGCACCGGGCCGTAGGGCGTCGGCGTCTCCCCCAGGAACCCCTGGGCGTAGGCCGTCGCCGTGACCTCGACGTCCCCGCGCTTGGCATCGGCGATCACCAGCAGGCCGCGCTCGCGGGCCACCGCCACGGTCTCGGTCAGCGCCGCCCAGCCGGGCGCCCCGAGGCGCTCGAAGCAGGCCACCTGGGGTTTGACCGCCACGCAGTGCTCGGCCACGGCCTCGATCACGAGCGCGCAGTGCGCCGCCACGGCGCGCGCCGCGCGCATGGCCGGCAAAGCCTCGCCGCCCGCCCACGACTCGGCCGGCTCTCCCGGGTCCTCGGCGTCGAGCGCCTCTGGCCACAGGCGCTCCGGGTCGGGATCGAGTCCCAGAACGAGCTGGGACTCGCGCGCGGCGACGAGCTCAGCCAGCCGGTCGCCGAAGCTCGCGGTGGCACGCTGCGCTCCCGCGACCGTCGACATGTCGTCGATGGACGCCACGGTCACGGCATCCCGCGCGCGACCGCAGCATCCGGCTCCGACGCGGTGCTAATTGACCGCCTTCTTGAGTCCGGCCCCCGCCGTGAACCGCGGCACGTTCGAAGCCGCGATCTGGATCTTCTCGCCGGTCGCGGGATTGCGCCCCTCACGCGCCGAGCGCGCCGAGACGCTGAACTTGCCAAAGCCCGAGAACGACACCTCGCTGCCCCGCTTGAGCGCGTCCTCGACCGTATCCAGGAAAGCGTCGACCGCACCCGCCGCGTCCTTCTTGCTCAGCCCGGCACGATCGGCGATCTGGTCCACGAATTCTTGTTTGGTCACTTGCTCCCTCCTTCGAGGTGGTAGGAATTCCCGAAGCTAACACGAGCGGCGGACAGCCGAAGTGCCGTAGCCTGGGGCCGGGGCATTGTCCCCGGTGCGCCGGATATCCCGTACGGCCACATAGCTCCCTTTTTCGGAATTTGCGCACTTCCCGTTCGATCATCAGCCAGGCCCACCGCGCCGAGCCCGCCGAGGCGGCGCCACCGGCCCCCGAGGCCCGACCCCCGGACCCCGAGCCACCGCCTGCCACCGTCGGCCCCGCCGAGCAGAATACGGTCGTGGACCTGGGTCGAATCGCCTGGCTGGGAACCGTCCTGCTGTGCCTGATCGTCGTCGGCGTCCTGGTTCTCGAGGGCTACCTCGGTTACGCCGCGGTGACGCTCGCGGTGGCGCTGGCCGCGTTCATCAACCTGCTGTAGCTGGCTAGATGGTCGCCGGCGCGGCTCCGCGCCGCCTCTGCGCGCGAGCAAACTGCCACTCGGCGATCGCGCCGGCTCGAGTGGCAGTTCACTCGCCGTATCCGCGAGTGAACTGCCGTTCACCCCAGGGCGGGCGGCGAGTGGCAGATCACTCGCGCGGATCGCGGGCCGAGCGCGCGACGCACCTGGGATGCGCTCGACCCACCTCGGACGGGGACTGGCTCAGTTCACCGTGGCGCGCCGGAGCTCCTCTCCCGGCCGCACACGATCTTCTGGTTCCAGGTGGATCAGGACGTCCGCCCCGCCGAGGCGCCCGCCGATGACGTCCTGGAGCTCGTGCGCGGTGCGATGGGCGTCCTCGAGCGAGGTGCCCGAGCGGAATTGGACGTGCAGATCGACGTAGCGGCGCGCGCCGGCCTGGCGGGTGCGCAGCTCGTGATAGCCGACCACGCCACGCGTTCCGAACTGCTCGATCGCCTCGCGAATCATCGTCACCTGCTCGGCCGGGAGCGACTCGTCGACCAGCACGCGCCCGGACCGGGCGAGCAGGCGCACGCCGGTGAACACGATCGCCGCCGCCACCACGAGCGCCACCACCGGGTCGAGCCACTGGGCGCCGGTGATCTGGACCAGGGCCAACCCGACCAGCACCGCGAGCGAGGTCAG
>JAFAYP010000248.1 GCA_019240305.1 Solirubrobacterales bacterium | reverse complement strand
GGAGCTCGGTCTGGACCCGGCCGAGGTACGCGAGCGCAACTTCGTGCGCCGCGGCGATCAGCGCGTGACCGGGGAGGCGATCGACACCGGCGTGGGCGTGGGGGAGTGCATGCGCCGCGCGCTTCAGGAGCTTGGCCCACCCACCCCACCCACCCAGCCACCCACGCCGGCCGACCCCTCGCGGCCGACCACGCGGATCGGGCGCGGGTTCGCCTGCAGCATGCAGCCGTATGGACGCTCGGTGTTCTTCGCCGACCGTGCGTCAGCCTGGATCGGGCTCGAGCAGGACGGCACGATGGTCATCCGGGCCGGCGTCACCGATCTGGGCGCGGGCCAGGCCGCGTCGCTGGCCAACATCGCCGGCGAGGTGCTCGGCATCAGCGTCGATCGGACCTCGGTGCACATCGGCGACAGCGCCCTCACGCCGCTGACCGGGGGCACGTTCGCCACCCGCCAGCTCTACATGTCGGGCAACGCGGTGCTCAAGGTGGCGCTCGCGCTGCGGGAGAAGCTCGAGCCGGTGGCGGCGGCTCTGCTCGAATGCGGCCTCGACGAGCTGCAGTTCGCCGAGAACCGCGTGTCGGCCGGCGGTCGCTCGATCACGATGGGCGAGCTGTCCCGGGCGGCCGAGCACCAGAACGTGATGCCCTATCTCCACGACACGTTCGATGCCGAGACGGGCAAGTTCGACCCGGAGACCGGACGGGGCCGGTCCTTCCCGGACTGCACCCACGGCGCGCACGCGGCCGAGGTCGAGGTCGACACCGCGACCGGCGAGGTGCGGATCCTCAAGTACGTCGCCGTCCACGACGTCGGCCGCGCGATCAACATGCAGCGCGTCGAGGGTCAGATCCAGGGTGCGGTCGCCCAGGGCGTGGGCTACGCGCTGAGCGAGGAGGTAGAGCTCTCCGGTGGCGTCATCCAGTCGACCCTGTTCGCCGACTACCTGATCCCCACCTCGATGGATCTTCCCGACATCAAGGCGATCGGGCTCGAGCTGCATCCAGGCAAGGGCCCGTTCGGGGCTCGCGGCATCGGCGAGCCGCCGATCGGACCGCCGCCGGCAGCCCTGGCCAGCGCGATCCAGGACGCGGTCGGGGTGCGAATGCGCCGGCTCCCGATGTCCCCCGAGCGCATCCTGGCCGCCCTGCGCGAGGCACGGGTGGACTCACCCGCCGTGTCATGAGCACCGCGCCCGAGGTTGCCGGCGCCGAAGCGGCGCTCGCGCTGGTCGCGCCCGAGAACCGCGACCCCCCGCCCATCCCGGAGATGCCGCACCCACCGCGTGGCTTTCACGCCTCGATGGCGGGCTACCGGGCGACGCCCCTGCGCGACGCTCCGCGCGCGGCGCGGCGGCTGGGGGTCGGCGAGGTCCTGGTCAAGGACGAGTCAGAGCGGCTGGGTCTCCCTTCGTTCAAGGTGCTCGGCGCCTCGTGGGCGGTCTACCGCGCGCTGGTGGAGCACCTCGGAGCGACGCTTCAGGAGATCCCGAGCTTCGAGCGCCTGCGCGAGGAGCTGGCGCGCGCGCGGCCGCTGGCGCTGGCCGCGAGCACGGACGGGAATCACGGCCGGGCGGTGGCCCACATGGCGGCTCTGCTCGGACTCGAGGCGCGCATCTACGTCCCAGCCGACATGGTGGCCGCGCGGATCGCGGCGATCGAGAGGGAGGGCGCGAGCGTCACGGTCGTCGACGGGGGCTACGACGCCGCGGTGGCCCGATCGGCCGAGGATGCCGGCCCGAGCTGCCTGGTGATCTCGGACACCTCGTGGCCAGGCTACGAGCGGGTGCCGGCCTGGGTGATCGAGGGCTACAGCACGATCTTTGCCGAGATCGACGAGGCGCTCGCTCGGGCCGGGCGCGCGGAGCCCGACATCGTGGTGGTGCCGATCGGGGTGGGAGCGCTGGCCGCCGCCGCGGTGCGCCACTACCGCTCGCCGGGCGCTCATCGGCCGCTGCTCGTGGGCGTCGAGCCGACATCGGCGGCGTGCGTGCTCGAGTCGATGGCCGCCGGGCACATCATCACGCTGAAGCATCCCCAGACCTCGATCATGGCCGGCCTGAACTGCGCGACGCCGTCGCTGATCGCCTGGCCGCTCGTATCCCGGGGCATCGACGTCTATGTCGCGGTGCCCGATGCCTACGTCGCCGAGGCCACCCGGCTGCTGTCGGCGGACGGGATCGTGGCCGGCGAATGCGGCGCTGCCGGGCTCGCCGCCCTGACCGCGCTCGCCGCAGACGGGCACCTGGCGGACGACCCACACCTCGCAAGGGCGCGGGAGGCTCTGGCCCTCGGCGCGGACGCGCGCGTGCTGCTCCTGTCCACCGAGGGAGCCACCGATCCCGAGGCCTACCGGCGAACGGTCGGCTCATGACGGCCGTCGGCACCTCCACCTCGGTTCGCGCGTCGACCATCGAGCTGCTCCGCCACCGCGGGATGACCACGATCTTCGGCAACCCGGGCTCAACCGAGCTCGGTCTGCTGGTAGAGCTGCCCGACGACTTCCGCTACGTCATGGCCCTGCACGAGTCGGTCGCCGTGGCCATGGCCGACGGGTACGCCCAGACCACCGGCCGACCCGCCTTCCTCAATCTCCACAGCGCGTGCGGCGTGGGCAACGCCATGGGTGCGGTGGTCAACGCGTTCCACAACCGCGCGCCGCTGGTCATCACCGGCGGCAACCAGGACCGGCGGCACCTGGCGCTGGAGCCGTTCCTGTTCGCGCGCGGGGTCGAGCTGATGGCTCCCTACGTCAAGCACGCAGAGCAGCCGGCCCGGGCTGAGGACGTCCCGGCGGCGATCGACCGCGCGTGGGCGCTGGCGCAGACCCGGCCGTACGGCCCGGTGTTCGTGTCGGTCCCGGCCGACGACTGGGACGGCGCCGGGCCGGGCGGCCCGCAGTCGAGTCCCGGGGGGAAGGTGCGCGCCGGGACCGGACCGGCCGGGAGCGATGTCGATGAGCTGGCGCACTGGCTGACCCGCGGTCCGCTCGCGCTCGTGGTGGGCGCGGGCGCCGATCGAGACGGCGCGTGGACCGAGCTCATCGCGCTGGCCGAGCGCCTGGGCGCCGCGGTATGGGCCGCCCCGCAGTCGCCGCGGCTCGGCTTCCCGGAGGACCACCCGCTGTACCGCGGCCATCTCGCGCCCGGGTACGGAAGCGCGGCCGCCCAACTGAGCGGCTTCGAGGTGGCGCTGGTCGTCGGCGCGCCGGTGTTCGCCTTTTTGCCCTACGAGCCCAGCGAGGAGGCGATGCCGGCGATCGTGCAGATCACCGACGATGCCGACGAGGCCGCGCGCGCACCGAGTGCGCTCAGCCTGATCGGCGATGTGCGGGGCATCATCAGTGCATTGCTCGAGCGGATCGACGTGGCCGGCCGGGCCCGCGAGGGACCGGCCGTCGGCGCCACGCGCCAGGCCCCGCCGAAACCGTCCGCGGCCTCCCCGATCTCCGCGGCCTTCCTGATGGCCACGCTGGCGGAGGTCCTCCCGGATGACGCGATTCTCGTCGAGGAGTCCCCATCGAACCGGCACGAGCTGCGCCGGCACATACGGATCCGGCGGCCGGGGAGCTTCTTCGCCTGCGCGAGCGGTGGGCTGGGGTTCGCGATGCCGGCCGCGGTCGGCATCAAGCTGGCCCGGCCGGAGCGGCCGGTTGTCTGCCTGGTCGGCGACGGCTCCGCCCTGTACGCGCAGCAGGCCATCTGGAGCGCGGTTCAGCTCGGCACGCCGGTGAGCTTCATCGTCGTCAACAACGCGCGCTACGCGATTCTCGAGTCGGTCGCCGCGTTCGGCGGCCTGGAGGGTGTGCCCAGCCTCGAGCTGCCGGGCGTGGATTTCCTGGCCGCTGCGGCTTCCTACGGCTGTGCCGCGGTCCGGATCGACGCTCCGGCGGAGCTCCGCACCACGCTCGAGCGGGCCCTCGAGGACCCACGGCCCGTCCTGATCGACGTGCGGATCGATCGCGCCGTCCCCCCGCTGCTCCCGGCCTCGGAGGTGTAACCGGAATGACCCGGGAGGACCCCTTGCGGTTGCATGTCCACTCTGCGTTGTATACGCTGCACACTTGGAGAGGGTGCTCGGCCGTCCGCTGCGATAGATGAGCCAGTTCACGCATTACCTGACACTCGGCTTCCTGTGGCAGGGCCTACTGATCGCGATCGAGATCTCGCTCGCGGCGTTCTTCGCGGCGCTTCCGTTCGCGCTCGGCGTGGCCCTGATGCGCATGTCGCGCAACGCAATCGTGCGCTGGATTCCTGTGCCGTTCATCTGGGTCATGCGCGGCACCCCGATCCTGCTGCAGCTGCTGTTCTGGTACGACGTCCTGCCGAACATCGGGATCCACACGAGCGCGATGGCCACGGCGATCATCGGCCTGGTGCTCAATGAGATCGCGTTCATGGCCGAGATCATCCGAGGCGGTCTGCTGGGGGTGAAGCAGACCCAGCGCGACGCGGCGGCCGCCCTGGGACTGAGTCGCTGGCAGGTCCTCTATTTGGTAGTGATCCCGCAGGCGCTGCGGACGATCGCGCCGGCGATGTCCAACGAGGCGATCATCATCATCAAGAACACCTCGCTGGCGTCGGTGATCACGGTGGGTGAGCTCACGCTGCGCTCCGAGCAGGTCACCTCGACGAACTTCCAGTACGCCGCCGTGTTTGCCGCCGCGGCTGTCCTCTACCTGATCGCCACCAGTGCGGTGATGCTCGTGCAGAGCCGGCTCGAGGCCGGGCTGGACATCGAGCGCCGGGCGCGCATCACCGCGCAGGCGTCGTTGCGCGCCCAGGAGGCAGGCTTCGTCCCTGTGGGGCCCGCGGGACCCGCGTTTGGGCTGCCGACGCCCAACGGGGGTCGTCCCGCGGGCGGACTGCTGGCCCGTCTGACCGGCCGCGACCGACACATCGAGCCCCCGGCCCAGCCCGCGACGCGCGGCGAGGCCTCACCCGAGTTGCTCAGTGCGCTGCGCGCGTCCGAGGAAGCCTCGGCGGGGGCGGGAGAGCCATACGTGCAGATCCGCGACGTGCGCAAGGCGTTCCACGGCAACGAGGTGATCAAGGGGGTCTCACTCGACGTCGAGCCCGGCAACGTGGTGTTCCTGATCGGGCCGAGCGGGTCGGGCAAGACCACGCTGCTGCGCACGATCAATCACCTGGAGACCGTCGACGACGGGGAGATCCTGGTCGGCGGCGAGCACGTCGGCTACCGGCGCCGCGGCGAGAAGCTGGTCCCGGTCCGAGATCCGGCCTCGGCGCGGGCCAAGGCTCGGATCGGGATGGTCTTCCAGCACTTCAACCTGTTCGACCACCTCACGGTGATGGAGAACATCATGGAGGCGCCGGTGCGGGTCTACGGCCGCAAGCCCGACGAGGTTCGCCGGGAGGCGCGCGGGCTGCTGGCCTGGGCCGGGTTGGCCGGGTACGAGAATCACTATCCCCATCAGCTCTCGGGCGGTCAGCAGCAGCGGATCGCGATCATCCGCGCGGTCGCCACCCACCCGCGGCTGATGCTGTTCGACGAGCCGACCTCGGCGCTCGATCCCGAGCTCGTGGGTGAGGTGCTGCAGCTGATCCGCCGCCTAGCCGAGGCCGGGATGACGATGGTCGTGGTCAGCCACGAGATCGTGTTTGCGCGCGAATGGGCGGACAACGTCGTGTTCATGGAGGACGGCTGCGTGATCGAAGAGGGAAAGCCCGAGGAGCTGTTCCGCAACCCGCGTGAGGATCGGACCCGAGCATTCCTAAGCCTGATCGACGCGCGGTTGAGCGGCGCCCGCGCGGGCGGGCCGGCCGAGCAGGAGGCGCTGTGACCACTGCGGCCCTGGCCGAGGACTTCGTGCTGGCGCCCGCCGGCGCCGTCGCGCGGACGCTGCGCCGCGGCCAGTCGCTGCAGATCACCGATCTCGAAGGCCAGCAGGTGGCCGATGTGATCGTGTTCGCGCTCCCCGAGCTGTCCGATCGGCTGTGGCCCTCCACGACGATCCGCCTGAACGGGACGGTCTACTTCACGACGGGCCACGTGCTCTACTCCGAGCTGAGCCGGCCGCTGCTCACGATCGTCGAGGACACCTGCGGACGCCACGACATGCTGGCCGGCTCCTGCAATGCGGAGATCGACAAGGTCCGCTACGGAGTCGACGAGCACCGAGGCTGTGTCGAGAACTTCGTAGAGGCGATCGCGCCGTGGGGTCTCGCGCGGCCCGATGTCCCGATGTCATTCAACGTCTTCATGAATTGCCCGGTGCAGCCGGACGGGAGCTGGTCGATCGCCGAGCCCGCCTCGCGGGCGGGGGACTACATCACGTTCCGGGCCGAGGCCGACGTTCTGGTGGCGATCTCCAACTGCCCCCAGGACCTCAATCCATGCAATGCGGGTGAGTTGAAGCCGCTGGGGATCGCGATCTCCGCGGCGCGGTAATCCCACGGAGAGGAGAGGAGTGCAGATATGAGTGTCCTCCGGACACGGTTGGGTTTCGCGGCGGTGGCCGCGGTTGTGGCGGTGCTGATCGGCGCCTGCGGCAGCTCGGGCAGCAGTTCGAGCAGCAGCAGCGCTTCGAGCACCAGCTCGGGGTCGGGCGGCGCGGCGAGCAGCACATCGACCGCCGCCGCGGCGAGCAGCAGCAAGACATACGTGGTCATCACATCGGCGGACTTCCCGCCGTTCAGCTCGCGGTCGGCCAGCGACCCGAACACGATCGTCGGCTTCGAGCCCGACATGATCAAAGCGGTCATGGCGCATCTCGGCTGGAAGTACAAGTGGGTGACCGCCGACTTCAACGGCCTGATTCCCGCGGTGCAGAGCGGCCGGGCCGACATGGTCGTCTCTGACGTATACGACACCGCCACGCGCGAGAAGGTCGTCGACTTCATCGACTACCTGAAGACCGCGCTGTCACTGATGGTGACGAGCTCTAATGCCTCCAAGGTGCACGGGTTCATGGACGTCTGCGGCAAGCCGATGGGCATCCTCACCGGTGCCTCGACCGAGCTGCAGTTCGCCACCCAGGCCAGCCAGGCGTGCAAGAAGGCCGGTAAGCCGGCGATCGACATTCGCTCGTTCTCCGCGGTGGCGCAGGAGATTCCGGCGCTCCAGAACGGCAACCTGTACGCGATGTTCGAGGACACGATCACCGAGCATCTGATCGCGAACAAGCAGACGAACTTCAAGGTCGTCTACGACGATCCGCAGGCGGCCACGCCGCTTGGGATCGCGATCAAGAAGGGCAGCCCGGCCTTGGCCCAGATCAAGAGTGGCATGCAGTGGTACATGTCATCGCCGCAGTACAAGGCGACCGCCAGCAAGTGGGGACTGCCGGCCTCGGCGTTGCTGTCAAGTCCCTGAGATGAACGGCGCTGCCGTACGTCTCGACCCGGCCGAGATCGGGCGGACACTCGACGAGCTGGCCGCGATCGGCAACCGCTTCGCCGGAAGCACCGGCGAGGCGGCGGCCCGCGACTATCTGCTCGACCGGTTCCGCACGCTCGGCCTGGTCGACGTACGGCTCGAGCCGTTTGCCTATCTGGCCTACGAGCCCCGGGCTGCGTCCTGCGCCCTGAACGGGGCCGAGCTCGAATGTCACCCGCTCCAGTACACGGCGACCGGCGAGGCGGCGGGGGAGGCGATCTATCTGGGTGACGCCGGCGAGGCCGACTTCGAGCGCCTCGATGCAGGCGGCGTGGACCTGGCCGGGAAGGTCGTGGTCGTGCACAGCATGTTCCCGTTCGACCTGGTCGGGGTGCTCGAGGAGCGCGCCGTCGCCGGCCTGGTCCACATCTGCGAGACCCCGGGCGGGATCGTGGGCAACTTCACCGGGGCGCTCTATCCACCCCCGCTCGAGCCGCCGTGGGCGGGACGGCCGACGGCCTATCCGGGCGTGACGATCTCGCACCCCGGCGGCCGGGTGCTCCTCTCCGAGCTCAGCTCGGGCGGCGCGCGCGCGGCCGAGATCCGGATCGTCCACGAGGGCGCCTTGCGTGAGGGCATCGCGCACAACGTGGTGGGGGCGATCGCGGGCAGCGAGCCGGGCCAGGTGATCCTCTCGGCCCACTACGACAGCCAGGCCGAGGGCCCGTGCGTCTACGACAACGGCAGCGGGCTGGCCAGTCTGCTCGAGAGCGCCCGGGCCCTGCAGTCAAGCGGTCGGGGCCGGACAGTCGTCGTGCTCGCCTCGGCCGCCGAGGAGATCGGCGTGTGGGGTGCGAGCGCCTACGTACACGCGCACGCGCGGGAGATGGATGATGTCGCGGCGATGGTCAACCTCGACGGGATCGCCAGTGCCTATCCCTCCCAGCGAGAGATCTGGTCGGCCGACGCAGCGCTGCTCGAGCTGGCCGTGGCCACCGGACACGCCCAGGGGTGGAAGCCCGACCGGGCGATGAACGTCCGCAGCACGTTCTCCGACCACGCGCCGTTCACCGATGCCGGCGTGCCAGCGTGCCTGATCTGGCGCCCCGATTATCCGTATTACCACTCGCGTGGAGACGTCCGCGAGCTGGTCGACGCGCATGCCGTCGCCCAGACCGCGAACGTGTCGGCCGCGCTCGCCCACCGGCTGGCCACCGATCCCTCGGCGCTCCCGCCCCGCGTGAGCACGCCGTGAAGCAGGACGGGTTCTTCGACCTGCTCGTCCGCCAGGTCCGCGGTGACCTAGCCGACCTGCCCTCTGCGCTGCGTCGGCGCGTCAGTGACGAGGGACGGGTGGAGCGCTGCGGGAACATCGCCGAGCTGCGCGCGCTGGCCCGCCGCCGGATCCCCGGCGTGGTGTTCGATTACGTCGACGGCGGCGCCTGGGATGAGCTGACCGCCGCGCGAAATCAAGCCGACCTGCGGCGGCTGGCCGTGCTGCCCCACGCGCTGACCGGCGCATCCGACATCGACCTCTCGACGAGCCTGCTGGGTCAGCCGGTCACCGTGCCACTGATGGGCGCGCCGACCGGCATGACCGGGATCGTCCACCACGACGGCGAGGTCGCCCTGGCCCGGGCCGTGCACGGCGCCGGCGGGCTGCACGTGCTGTCCTCGGTTGGCTCGCGCACGGTGGAGGAGGTGGCCGGGGCGAGTCCCGGGCCCATGTGGTTGCAGCTCTACGTCTCTCGCGACCGCGGATATGTGCGTGAGCTGCTGGGCCGGGCCCGGCGGGCCGGCTACCTGGCGCTGGTCGTCACGGTCGACGTGCAGCGCGCCGGCGCGCGCGAGCGCGATCGGCGCAACCGGTTCAGCCTGCCGCCGCGCGTCTCAGCGCGCGCGCTGGCCCAGGGCGTGGTCCGCCCCCGGTGGTCTATGGACTTCATCCGCCGTCCGCGATTCCTGTCCGAGGGCGCTCGGCAGGCTCGTGCCGTCGACTCGGGCGCCGGACAGCCCAGCCTCACGTCGATCATCAACAGCCAATTCGATCCCGGGCTCACCTGGAGCGACATCGGCTGGGTGCAGGAGCAGTGGGAGGGCCCGGTCGTGCTCAAGGGCGTCCTGCGCGCCGAGGACGCACAGCAGGCCGCGCGGCTCGGCGTCCGGGGGGTGATCGTGTCCAACCACGGCGGGCGCCAGCTCGACCACGCGCCGTCCTCGATTTCGGCCCTGCCCGCCGTGGCCGACGCGGTCGGCTCGGAGATCGAGGTGTACATGGACGGTGGGATCCGGCGCGGCGTCGACATCCTCAAGGCCGTGGCGCTGGGTGCCCGGGCCTGCCTGTCGGGCCGCGCGCTGGTCTACGGGCTGGGCGCCGGCGGGGAGGCCGGGGCGATTCGCGCCGTGAACCTGCTCATCGAGGAACTGCGACTGGCCATGACCCTGGCCGGCTGCCGGTCGCTCAGCGAGCTCGATCCCAGCTGGGTGACCGAGGTCCCCCAGGACGAGCGCAGCGAGGCCTGGAACAGCTGATCCTTCACTGAGGCTGAGGCGCGTGGGACCATGAAGGCGTGCCGGACATCGTGGACGGCTGCCCATACAGGCTCGACGAGCTGGGCTGGCTCCAGTTCGAGCGCCTGTGCGGGCTCGTGCTCGCGCAGGAGGCCGGGGCGGTGGACGTCACCTGGCACGGACGCGCCGACCGCGGCCGGGTCTCGCTCCTCGACGACGGCATCGTGCTCGAGCAGGCGGGCATCAGGCTGGCGGGGCCGCTCGCTGTGGCAGTGGTGTGGGTGCGGCCCTCGGCGTCGCCGACCGAGCGGCTGAGGGACCTGGTCACCGGCGTCTGGGCGTTGCCCGCGGAGCTCGGCTTCTGGTTCCCGCGTGTGCTGGTACTCACCAATCTTCACCGTGAGGCCGCCGAGGCTGGGCTGCATGAGCGCTTCGACGAGCGGTTCGGCGAGGCGAAGCAGCAGTTCGTCGTGCTCGGCTCGCATGAGCTCGGCCAGAGCCTCGACCGCCACCCGGGCATACGGTCCGCGATGCCCTCGGTACTCGGGCTGCGCGATCTCGATCCGCTGATCGCCGCGGACGTCAGAGAGAGATCCACGCTCGACATCTCCGCCGCGCAGGAGCTGGCGCGGGTGTTCTGGGCCACCCGGGCCTACGCGCGGACGCGCGCCATGCTTGGCCGGCACCGCTTCGTGGTGCTCACCGGGCCGCCGGAGATGGGCAAGACGGCGATTGCGCGCATGGCGGCGCTCGCCGCGCTCACCAATGGCTGGGAGGCACACGAATGCACCCACCCCGGCCAGGTGTGGCAGCGCTTCGATCCGGAGCGCCGGCAGGTGTTCGTCGCCGACGACGCGTTCGGCTCAACCGAGTACCGAGCCGACGCCGCCGAGCTGTGGGCCCGTGAGCTCGGGAGAATGCTCCAGGCGCTCGACGACCGGCATTGGCTGATCTGGACCTCACGCCCGGCGCCGCTGAAAGCCGGACTTCGGCGCGTCCAGCGCGAGCGCGGCTCAGAGCACTTTCCCGCCCCGGGTGAGGTACTGGTCGACGCCGGCGAGCTCGACCTGGCCGAGAAGACATTGATCCTGTTCCGTCACGCCAAGAACCGTCGCGCCAGCGAGGCGGCCCGGGCCCTGGTGCGCTCCAACGGCCTGTCGATCGTCGAGCATCCGCACTTCACGCCCGAACGGATCCGGCGCCTGGTCGCCGATCGGCTCGACGAGCTCGCAACCCGCAGCGGGGAACACGTCCTGGTCATCGTGGAGAACGAGCTGGCCAGGCCGACGGAGGCGATGCGGACCTCCTTCCGGGCGCTCGAGGCCGAGCACCGCGAGCTGCTGATCGCGATGCTCGACGCGCCGGCCGGCCTGATCGACGAGCGCGAGCTGACCGCCACCATGCGCCGCCACCACGCGGGCGGCCTGCCGCGAGCACCCGGAGAGTTGATCGACCGGCTCACCGATCATTTCCTCCGCGTCACCCCGCTGGGGATCGGGTGGGTGCATCCGAGCTGGCGGGATCTCGTGATCGGCGAGCTGGCTGAGAACGCCCTCGCGCGCAGGCGGTTCCTGTCGGCGTGCGGGATCTATGGCGTGACCCTGGCCATCTCGCGCCAGGGCGGCGCCACCGGCGAGCGGTCGCTGCCGCTGCTGAGCACCGACGGCGACTGGGACACCCTCGGTGACCGGATCGCCGAGCTGCTTCCCGCGCTCGAGGACCACGACCTCGGGCGCCTGCTCACCGCGCTGAGTGACGCGCTGAGCGACTGGCTCCCGCCCCCTGCACGCCCCGAGATGCACTGCCTCGCCGCGTACGTCCTCGGCGCGAGCAGCCGGCGCTGGCGGGGGCATGTCCGGCCGGTGCCCGTGTTCCTGCTGGACGGTTGGTACTCGGTCAGCGCGTTGCTTCCCGAACGCCCCGAACCGCCGCCGATCCGTGTGACGTGGCACGAGCTTGCTCCGTCGCGCTCGTTGCTGGTGGGAGGTCTCACGGCGCGAGACCTCCAGGAGCTCGACGACTGGCTCACCTTGGCCCAGATCCTCGCCGCCCACGCCCCGGAGATGCTCGAGCGCCTGGGGTTCTACGAACCGGGACAGCAGCTATTGCTGGCCCACCTGGCGGTCGAGCTCGGCGAGGTCGCCGACCCCGACGTGACGACCCTGGCGGAGAACCTGCTGAGCCGGATCCGCGAGCTATCTCCTCGCGATCACGTCGCCAACCTGGCCCGGACGACCTTGCGCAAGCTGCGGAGCACGCCGGTCGACGAGCGATGGTGGACGCCGCGGGACATCGACGCGCCGCCCACGAGAGAGCCCGTGACCCGGGAGTTAGCCGGTTTCACTCGCGAGGACGTGGACCGCGTTCTGGCCGATCTTTAGACGGCCTCCCGGGGTCCTCCACCGGGCCAGTCCGGGTTGGCCCCGCGGATGTTGCAATCGTCACGACGACCTTGTATACACCGCATACTCGGCAATCTCGGGGCCCCCGGGTGTTGGGGCACGACCGAACTCGGGAGAGGCAGCATGACGACGACTACGGCACGCAGCGAGCAGAGCGTGCAGGGCGCCGGCCAGGTCGAAATCCGCTCGATCGACTACGTGCCGGAAAGCGAGCGGCACGGCAAGGCGTGGCACCTGGGCCCGGTGTGGTTCCAGGGCAACGCTCAGCTCTCGACGCTGGCGGTCGGGGCAATCGGCGTGGCGGCCGGGCTGAACCTGATCTGGTCGGTGATCGCGATCGTCCTCGGGACGCTGATCGGCACGCTGTTCATGGCCTTCCACTCGGCCCAGGGCCCGAAGCTGGGTCTCCCACAGATGATCCAGTCACGCGCGCAGTTCGGCTACTTCGGGTCGCTCCTGCCGGTGATCGTCGCCGTGCTGCTGTTCATCGGCTTCAACGTGTTCAACACGATCCTCGGCGGTCAGGTCATCCAGCAGCTGTTCCCGAGCTGGGGCAAGGTCGTGGCGTACCTGCCCGTGGTCATCCTGTCGCTGGGGCTCACGATCTTCGGCTACCAGCTGATCCACGTCGGCCTGCGCTGGGCTACCTGGCTGTTCATCATCGCCTACGGCGTATTCACGATCGGCGCGTTGTTCACGGTGGGACCGCCCCACGGCTCGTTCAATCTGAACAAGTTCCAAGGGGGGCTGTTCCTCCTGCAGTTCGGGGCGGTGGTGAGCTACCAGCTGACGTGGGCGCCATACGTGTCGGAATACTCGCGCTACCTGAAGCGCGACACACCGAGCGGGACGGTGTTCTGGTGGACCTACTGGGGCTCGGTGATCGGCGGAATCGTCCCGTTCCTCGTCGGCGCGTTCATCCTGTCGGTCGCGACGTCGGCCGCGCCGGTCGAGCAGGTCCATCACGTGGCCAACCAGATCTTCGGTGGCTTCGGCACGATCATCATGATCTGCTCGCTCCCCGGGCTGGTCGCGGTGACCGCGATGAACATGTACAGCGGCGCGCTTTCCACGCTGACCACGGTCGACACCGTCAAGCGGATCCGCCCGACCTTCACCGCGCGCTGGACCAGCATCGGCTTCATCACCGTCGCCGGTACCGTCCTGGCACTGACGCTCTCGTCGAACTTCCTGACCAACTTCAGCGCCTTCCTGACCATGATCCTGTACTTCATGATCCCGTGGACGGCGGTGAACCTGATGGACTTCTTCTTCGTGCGCAAGGGGAACTACGCGATTCGGGAGCTGTTCAAGCCGCGCGGGCTCTACCACGCCTGGGGGTGGCGCGGACTGACCGCTTACGCCGTCGGGTTCGTCGTGATGATCCCGTTCATGAGCATCCCGACGATCTACACGAGCCCGGTGGCCAAGTCACTCTCCGGCGGCGACCTCTCGCCGTTCATCGGCTTCCCGGTGGCGGCCGTCCTCTACCTGCTGCTGGCGCGCGACATCGACGTGGCCAGCGAGACCAGGATCGCGCTCGAGCAGCACGCCCTGCTCGAGTCCGAGGCACTGGCCCACGAGGAGATCGGCGAGGAGCAGTCCTTCGAGGTCGGTGCGCGGGTAGCGGACGAGTTCGAGGCGGCCCGCCTCGAGCGCCATCCAGGGGCCTGAGCGCCGGATCTCGGTCAGTACTCCGACCGCTGGGCCTGTACCGGGCACAGAGGCGGTTTCGGTTTCGCAGGTTTTGGCAATCCCGGCGCCGTGCCGCTGTTCCGGTGCACCGAGTGCGGGTTCGTCACCACGGCGTCACGGGCCGACGCGCTGGCTGAGCACGTACAGGAATCGACCCACTGTGCCGGCGCCATCGAGTTGATCGCGGACTTCAACTGCTCGCCGCCCGTCGTCGGGCCGGCGTCTCGGCGCCGGCAGCGCGGGCCGTCGGCGCATGCTCGCGATACGGCGGCGTCCGACCGCCAGGGGCCTAACCGGCTCTAAGCGTTCAGGCGCTTGACCGCCCGCAGGCGCAGGTAGGCGTCGTAGACCAGCATCTGGCCCCCGCCGAGCTCGTGGAGCAGCTGCTCGGCGATGGCCTCGGCTTCGGCCAACGTGGCACACGAGGCGCGAACGCCGCCGAGGTCCTCCACCCGCCAGGCTCCGCGGCGGGCCGGCAGCACCCGTAGGGATGCCATGCGTCTGGTGGTCTGGCTGATCGCGTTCATGTGCCCGAGCGCTCAGTGCGCCCCTCGTCGGCTGTGTACATCTGACTCCCCAGGTGGTCGTGGTGTTCGGAGCCGTCCGAGTCGCCACACGTCCCAGCCATGCCGCTCCGCAGGTCCGTCCGCCCTTGTGTGCTGCGAGGAGGCTCGCTTGCCCAACAAGCCTCTCCGCTCCCGCGTTTTATCACCCAACGATCCGGTGGACAAGGCACGAATGGCCATCTGTACGAGTTGTCTGGAGGAACGGCGGTCACAGAACGCACGGTTTCGCGTGCCATTGACTGATCACGTCGTGTTGCCAAACTACTTGACATCGATGGCTCCTATGTAAACTGCTTCGGGAAATCGATTGGAGGAAGGCGCCATGGGCATCGCTACGGCCGCATCGCAACCGACCTGGCGGGACGGCAAGCGCTACGCCTGGCTGCTCGGCGTGGTCGTCCCGGGCCTCCCGTTCATCGTCTACGGGCTCGTGCACCTCACGGGCTGGCCGGTGTTCTAGTTCTGGGGGCCGCTGCTGATCTTCGGGGTGTTCCCGCCGCTCGACCTGATGATCGGGATGGACTCCGAGAACCCGCCCGACAGCGTGCTCAGGTGGCTCGAGCAAGACCGCTACTACCGCTGGTGCACGTACGCCTTCCTGCCTCTCCAGTACGCCGGGCTGGTGTTTGCCTGTGCCCTGTGGGCGAGTAGCGACCTGAGCGTGCTCGACAAGCTGGGCCTCGCCCTGACCGAGGCGATGGTGAGCGGAATCGCGATCAACACCGCCCACGAGCTCGGCCACAAGCGAGACCGGCGAGAGCGATGGCTGAGCAAGGTCGCTTTGGCCCAGAGCGGCTACGGCCATTTCTTCGTCGAGCACAACCGAGGCCATCACGTGCGGGTGGCCACGCCCGAGGACCCGGCCAGCGCCCGGCTGGGCGAGAGCTTCTGGGCCTTTCTGCCCCGGACCGTGAAGGGCAGCCTGGTCTCGGCCTGGCGGCTCGAGCGCGAGTGGCTGGCCCGCCACGGGCGCTCGGTGTGGAGCATCCACAACAACGTGCTGAACGCCTGGGCGATGACCGTCGCGCTGTTCGGCGGCGTGACCGCGGTGTTCGGCCCGCGCGTGCTGCCCTATCTGATTATCCAGATGGTGATCGGTTTCCCGCTGCTCGAGGTGGTCAATTACCTCGAGCACTACGGCTTGCTGCGCCAGCGCCGGCCGGAGGAGGACGGCTACGTGCGCACCCGGCCCGAGCACAGCTGGAACAGCAACAACGTCGCCTCCAATGTGCTGCTCTACCACCTCCAGCGCCACTCGGACCATCACGCC
>JAFAYP010000242.1 GCA_019240305.1 Solirubrobacterales bacterium | reverse complement strand
AAGCCGGTCGCGGTCGTGGTCGGCGCGCTCCTGATCTACGCGGCCGCGGCGTGGCTGATCGAGCCGATGCGCATCGAGCTCGACGCGCCGAGCCGGACGTCGGTGTTCCTCGGGGCGCGCGCCGGCCGCGCGCTGCTGGCCCACACCGTGCTTCCGGCGATCGTGACCGGCTTTGCCGTCGCCCTGTGCGCGGTCGTGCTGGCGCCGGCGGGGGTGCTGGCGGGTGGCTCGCTGCCCGCGGCCCTGGCGCTCGTGGTCACGGCGCCCGCGGTTGCGTGCTGCGCGGGGCTGTCGGCGCGACGTGGCGGACGCCTACCGCAGGAGTTGCTGATCACCGCGATCGGCAGCGACCCCTCCGGCGGTGGGCTGGTCCTGCTCGGCTGGCTGGCGCTGTGGCCCGGCGTGGCGGCGGCGATCGTCTACATCCCGGTCAGGGCGATCCACACCCGGGCCGCCGCCGGCCACGTCGTCGTGTCGGTGGGAATCGGTCTGGCCGCCCTCGCGGTGACCGCGCTGATGCAGTGGCGCGACCCTGCCGATTCCTAGCCTTCTGGAGCGCCCCGTCATCACGACCTAGGATCCGCCCGTGACCGACGGTTACTCGGAGAGGTTGCGTGCGCCGGGCGACCAGTTGGGGGTCGCTACGCTAAGGAGCGATGGACGATCTGTACCGTGAGAACATTCTCGATCACTACAAGCATCCGCACAATTGGAGCCCGCCGGAGGATGAAATCGAGGGGGCGGATCTGGAGTTCCACGATCTGAATCCGCTGTGCGGGGACGAGCTGCGGGTACAGCTGGCGCTCGACGGCGAAGGTCGGATCGAGGATGTGCGGTTCTCCGGGCACGGGTGTGCGGTCTCGCAGGCGGCGGCGTCGATGGCCTCGGATGAGGTGAAGGGGATGCGGGTGGAAGAGCTGCTGCGGCTGGATCGGTCGTTCGTGCTGGAGCTGCTCGGGATCGACATCTCGGCCACGCGGATGAAGTGCGCGCTGCTGTCGCTCAAGGTGCTCAAGGGCGCCTCGCTGGGGCATGCGGTGGATTGGGAGCCGGAGAGCAACGCGGCGTAGCGGCCGTCGCGCGAGCCGCGCGGCATGGCCGGCCCGCGAGCCCGGGGCGCGTGAAATCCTATCGACGCGCTAGGATTTAGCTGTGCCGCAAGTGATCGAAGTCTGTCCGCTGCAGGAGCTCCAGCCCGGCGAGATGCGCCTGGTCGAATGGGAAGACGTGGAGATCGGCGTGTTCAACTGCGGCGGCAATCTGTATGCGATCGAGGACCGCTGTTCGCACGACGATGGTCCGCTGGCCGAGGGCGAGTTCGACGCCGAGCAGTGCACGGTCGAATGCCCCCGGCATGGGTCGCTGTTCGATCTGAAGACGGGAAAGCCGATGACCTTGCCCGCGTACCAACCGGTGGACACGTTCCCGGTGGTCATTGAAGACGAGACGATCAAGCTGGAGGTGGAGTAGTGGCCGTAACGGAGAATCAGGCACTCGCGGCCATCAACGCGGACTACTACTAGCGGTATGGCTTCCACGACGCCGAGAACTACCTGTACAAGGCGCCGAAGGGGCTGAATCGCGAGATCGTTGAGAAGATCTCCGAGTTCAAGTCAGAGCCGCAGTGGATGCGCGACTTCCGCCTCAAGGCGCTCGAGCACTTCTTCTCCCGGCCGCAGCCGACCTGGGGCTCGCCGCTGCTGGCCGAGGTCGACTACGACGACATCCACTACTTCGTGCGCGCATCGGAGAAGCCCGGCCGCAGCTGGGACGACGTGCCCGAGGACGTCAAGCGCACGTTCGACCGCCTCGGCATCCCCGAGGCCGAGCGCAAGTTCCTGTCCGGCGTGGGCGCCCAGTACGAGTCAGAGGTCGTCTACCACCAGGTGCGCGAGGACCTCGAGAAGCAGGGCGTGATCTTCAAGGACATGGACTCCGGGCTGCGCGAGCACGAGGACATCATCCGCGAGTACTTCGCCACCGTGATCCCGCCGAACGACAACAAGCTGGCCGCGCTGAACTCGGCCGTGTGGTCGGGCGGCTCGTTCGTCTACGTCCCCGAGGGCGTACACGTGGAGATGCCACTCCAGGCCTACTTCCGCATCAACACCGAGAACATGGGACAGTTCGAGCGCACGCTGATCATCGCGGAGCCGGGCTCCTACGTGCACTACGTCGAGGGCTGCACGGCGCCCACGTACTCAAGCTCGAGCCTGCACTCCGCCGTGGTCGAACTGATCGCCAAGCCCGGAGCCCGGATCCGCTACACGACCGTCCAGAACTGGTCGACCAACGTCTTCAACCTGGTGACCAAGCGCGCGGTGGCACACGAGGACGCGACCGTCGAGTGGGTGGACTGCAATCTCGGCTCGCGCCTGACGATGAAGTACCCGAGCGTGTACCTGCTGGGCGAGCGTGCGCACGGGGAGATCCTGTCGATCGCGTTCGCCGGCAAGGGCCAGCACCAGGACGCCGGCGGCAAGATCATCCACGCGGCGCCCCACACCACGTCCAACATCTTCGCCAAGTCGAT
>JAFAYP010000228.1 GCA_019240305.1 Solirubrobacterales bacterium | reverse complement strand
TGGGTCGCGGCGATGAGGTCGTGGCGCTCTCGCGCGATGCGGATCGCGCCCGCGAAGCGCTCGGCAGCGGGGTCGAGCCGCACGCGTGGCCGAGGCCGACCGACGAGCCGCCGCCCGAGGCGGCCCTGGCCGGCGCGGACGCGGTCGTGCACCTGCTGGGCGAGCCGGTGGCGCAGCGCTGGACGGACGAGGCCAAGGAGCGGATCCGCCGCTCGCGCGCCGACGGGACGCACGCGCTCGTGCAGGGGCTGCTCGCGACGGCGCCCGGGCGCCGGCCGAGCACGCTCGTCTCGCAATCCGCCACCGGCTTCTACGGCCCCCGCGGCGATGAGCCGCTCACCGAGGAGGCGCCCGCCGGCAACGACTTCCTGGCCGGCGTCGTGGTCGCTTGGGAGCAGGAGGCCCTCCGGGCCGCCTCGGAGCTGCGGGTCGCGCTCACCCGCACGGGCGTGGTGCTCTCGCCCGACGGGGGCGCGCTGGCCAAGATGCTCCCGTTCTTCCGCCTCGGGATCGGAGGTCCGGTCGCCGGCGGACGCCAGTACGTGCCGTGGGTCCATCTCGACGACGTCGTCGGGGGGATCCTGTTCGCCCTGGACAACGCCACCGTCTCCGGGCCGATCAACCTAACCGCGCCCAATCCGGTCACCAACGCCGAGCTCTCGCGCACCCTCGGTCGCGTGCTTAGGCGGCCCGCGGTGCTCCCGGTGCCGGCCTTGGCGCTGAGAACGCTGTACGGCGAGATGGGGGACATCGTGATCACCGGCCAGCGCGCGGAGCCCGCCCGCCTCGAGCAGCTCGGCTATGGGTTCCGTCACCCCGACCTCGAGCCTGCGCTGCGGGACGTCCTCGGGCGCGGTTGAGCCCGCAGCATCCGGGCTCGCGCACCCACGATCCGCCTCTCGTCGCACAATTGATCCAAAGTCGTTGCCGCTCGGTGACGAACGCGTCTTGTTCCGTTGCAGGACGCGCCCCTAGCGTCCCGGTTCCGTCCGCCACCCCGCCTACCGTGGTGGAGCAAAGCATGAGACAAGGAGCCGAGCGGACATGAGCGAGCACGAAAAGCCTGGTGTGAGGGGGGCGACGTCTGATCCGAAGGCGGATGCCAAGCGGCAGGCTGCGCTGCAAGGAGCCCTGACGCAGATCGAGCGTCAGTTCGGCAAGGGCTCCGTCATGCGCATGGGCGATCCCGGCGCACGCGTGGCCGTGGACGCGATTCCCACCGGCGCTCTGGCCCTCGACCTTGCGCTCGGCATCGGCGGCGTGCCGCGCGGGCGGATCGTCGAGATCTTCGGCCCCGAGTCATCCGGCAAGACCACGCTCGTCTACCACATCATCGCCGAGGCCCAGAAGCTCGGCGGCGTGTGTGCGTTCGTCGACGCCGAGCACGCCATGGATCCGCTGTACGCCCAGCAGATCGGCGTCAACATCGACGAGCTGCTCGTCTCCCAGCCCGACTACGGTGAGCAGGCGCTGGAGATCGTCGACATGCTGATCCGCTCGGGAGCGGTCGACGTGATCGCGATCGACTCGGTGGCGGCGCTCACTCCACGGACCGAGCTCGAGGGCCAGATGGGCGACCAGACCGTCGGTGTCCAGGCCCGGATGATGTCGCAGGCCATGCGCAAGATCACCGGCGGTCTCAACCGCACGCAGACCCTGTGCGTGTTCACCAACCAGATCCGCGAGAAGGTGGGGGTGATGTTCGGCTCGCCCGAGACGCAGCCCGGCGGTCGGGCGCTGAAGTTCTACGCCTCCCAGCGCCTGGACATCCGCCGCATCGAGACGCTCAAGGACGGCACCGAGGCGGTCGGCAACCGCGTCCGGGTCAAGGTGGTCAAGAACAAGGTGGCGGCGCCGTTCAAGCAGGCCGAGTTCGACATCGAGTTCGGCAAGGGGATCTCGACCTCGGGCTGCCTGATCGACTACGGCATCGAGCACAACATCATCACCAAGTCCGGCTCGTTCTTCTCCTATGGCGAGGAGCGGCTCGGTCAGGGCCGTGGCAACGCGAAGGCGTTCCTCGACGAGCACCAGGACGTGGCCAAGGAGATCGAAGCCAAGATCTACGCCGCGCTGGGCATCAACCGCGACTCGGTCAAGGCGATCGAGTCCCAGGAGGAGCCCGCCCTCCAGGCGGTGGGCGACGCCGCGGCCGCCTAGGACGGCCCGGCTCGGACGACGACCCGGACGACCGCGACGACACGCCGACCCACGACGACCGACGACGGACCCGGATCGATGCCCGCCGGCGATGGCCTCGATCGCGCGCTGGCCACGGGGTACCGTTACCTGAACCGGCGGGAGCGAACCCAGGCCGAGATGCGGGCGCGGCTAAGCCGCGCCAGCGCCGATCCGGCCGAAGTGGAGCGCGCACTCGAGATCCTGCTCGAGCAGGGGTACCTCGACGACGCCCGCTTCGCTCGCCTGTTTGCCCAGGACAAGCGCGAGCTCGATCAGTGGGGGAGTGATCGGATCAGGCGCACGCTGCTCGCCCGTGGCGTGGACCGCGAGCTCGTGGACGACGCGCTCGAGGACCAGCCCGGCAACGACAGCGAGCGCGAACGTGCGGTCGCGCTGCTCCGGCGGCGGTTCCCGTCGCCGCCGCGCGATCGTCGCGAGCGCGAGCGGGCATTCGGCATGCTGCTCCGCCGGGGGTATGACAGCGATCTGGCGCTCGAGGCCATCGCCGCCGTGACCGCACACCAAGGCGCCTCCGACGGCCGGGATATCGACGAGCTCTAGTTCCCGAATTAACGCTTCAGGACACAGCGTGAGCCTGCCAGCTCGGTCCCTGGCGACA
>JAFAYP010000546.1 GCA_019240305.1 Solirubrobacterales bacterium | reverse complement strand
CCCACTCGTAAGGGGGACGATGCGCACGGACGATGCCCATCTCACAGGGTGAAGGCGTGGCGGCGGCGGACAGCCTCGTGATCGGCGGCGAGATCGGCGGCCGGCGCCTGCCCCGGCGGCCGCGCAGCGAGCAGGCGCTCATCCGCGGCGTGCTGGCCGGCTCGGAGGCCGACCTCGAGGCGCTGTTTCATCGGTACTGGCCGCGCGCGTACCGCGCGGCGTTCATGATCGTCCACGACCACGCGGCGGCCGAGGACATCGCGCAGGAGGCGTTCCTGGCCGCCATCCGGCGCCTCGATCGGTTCGATCGCGGGCGACGCTTCGGACCGTGGCTGAGCACGATCGTGGCCAACCGGGCGATCGACTGGGTCCGCGCCCGCACGGCCCGGCGCGAGGCGGTCGGCGAGCCTATGGATGCGCCCTCGCCGCCCGAAGTGCCGGTAGGCCGCTATTCGCAGGAGGTGCTCGCCGCGCTCGCCGCCCTGTCACCCGAGCATCGCGCGGTGATCGTGCTGCGTTATCTGCTCGAGTACAGCCCGGGCGAGATCGCCCGGGCATTGGAGCTGCCGCGCGGGACGGTCAACTCGCGCTTGCGCCGCGGCCTCGACGTGCTCGAATCCCGGCTAAGCGAGCTGGACCCGAGATGAGACGGACCGTGCAAAAGCGCCTGCGCGACTTCCGGGCTCCGGACGAGGCCGGTGCCGAGCAGCGGGCCTGGGGCGTCGTCCATGCGGCCTACGTCGAGCGCGAACCGGTGCGGCGCACCGCCCCGCGCCGGCGGCTGGCGATCGTGCCCGTGCTGTCGGTGATCGTCGCCGGGCTGCTCCTGTCTCCCGCGGGCGCCACCGTCGGGCGGCTGATCACCAGAGCGTTGGGCATCCGCCACGCCGCGCCCAGCCTGTCCTCGCTGCCCTCGCCCGGCCGGATCCTCGTGACCGGCCCCGGCGGCACCTGGACGGCCGCCGCCGACGGTTCGCTGCGTCACCTCGGCGCGTGGCGGCAGGCGAGCTGGTCGCCGCGCGGGCTGTACGTGGCGGTCGTCTCGCACGACGGCCTGGCCGCCGTCGACCCGCGCGGCAACGTCAGGTGGTCGATCGCGCGGCCCGAGGTGAGCGATCCGAGCTGGTTCTCTCCCACCGGTTACCGGGTCGCCTACCTGTCGGCGGGAACGCTGCGGGTGGTCGCCGGCGACGGCACCGGCGACCACCCGCTGGCCGCCGACGTGGCGGGCGTGGCGCCGGCGTGGCGCCCCGGGTACTCGTTCCAGCTCGCCTATGTGACAGCCGGCAACCGGGTCGTCGTCCGCGACGCCGACACGCGCCAACTGATGTGGACCGCGCCGGTGTCGGCTCGGCCTCGCGAGCTGCTGTGGTCCGGCGACGGCCGGAGCCTCGTCGTGGTCACCGCGCACGCGGTCCTGACCTACGTCTGGGCATCGGGCGTATCGCGCAGCATCCGGCACCTGCCCGGCGGCGGGACCGGCGAGGCGGCGCTGTCGCCCGACGGGAGGCAGGTCGCGGTCGTGCTCGGCGGCGATGAGGTCGCGGTCGTCCCAACGGGTGCGGCGCGCGGCGGGGTGCGGCAGCTGCTGGCGGGTAGCGGCCTGCGCGATGTGAGCTTCTCGCCCAACGGCCGGTGGCTGCTGGTCGGATGGCCGGCCGCCGACCAGTGGGTGTTCGTGCGCGTGGCGGGCACGGCCCGCGTGGACGCGGTGGCGCGGATCGCCCAGCAGTTCTCCCCGGGTCAAGCGGGGCGGGCGTTCCCCCGGCTCGAAGGCTGGTGCTGCACGGTGCAGGGGACGGCCGGGTGAGCGCACGGACATCCCTGATAGCGCTGACGTTGTCAGCGCTCCTGGCGGCCTGCGGCGGCTCGGGGTCGCCCGGTCACGCGCATACCCAGGCCGCGTCGCTCGCGCCGGCACAGCCCGCCGCCTCACCGACCACCACCCGCGCGGCGCGGCCCGCGGGCGCACCGCGCGTGCAGGCACTGGTCACCGCCGAGACCGAGAACCGCTTGCTGGTCGTGGCCCTGCCGAGCGGGCAAGTCGTCAGGTCGATCCCGCTCCCCGCCGACCCCGAGGACATCGCCGCCGAGAACCCGGCCTGGGAGAGCGGCAGACTCGCCGTGGTGACTAGTGCCGCCGCCGCGGGCAAGGTGAGGCTCCTGCGCGGACCGCTGCTCCGCACGGTCAGGGAGTGGGGCGGCTTCACCTCGCCGCACATCGTCGAGTTGATGCCGGTGCCCGAGGGCTTCGACGCGTACGTGACCGACGACGCTCGCGGCACGGTGACCGTGATCGACCTGCGGCGCGGGCGGGTGATGAGTACGCTCCGGGTCGGCGCGAACGCTCACCACCTGAGCTTCAACCTCATCCACCAGATGGCTTGGGTGGCGCTCGGCGAATCGGCGAGCACGATCGTGATCCTCAGCACCCAGGATCCCGCCCGCCCCACGGTGCTCGGGCACTTCGATCCAGGCTTCGAGGTGCACGATCTGGCCTTCACGAGCAACGGAAACCGCGTCTGGGTCACCTCGGCCAACCGCTCCTACGTGACCGTGTTCGACGTCGACCAGCACATGCTGTTCCGCGTGCCGGCCGGCCCGCCCCCGCAGCACGTGGCGCTGATCGGGTCCTACGCCTACCTGACCAGCGGGTACGGCTCGATGATCGAGCAGGTCGATGCGAGGACCGGACGGATCCTGGCCAAGGCAAGCTCGCCGGATGGCTCGTTCGAGCTCGCGGCCGACGAGCGCTACGTGGTCGTGTCCTCGCTGCTGCGCGGCAAGCTGGCCATCTACACCCCGCGGCTGAAGCTGCTGCGGGTGGTGCACCTGGCTCCGGCCACGCGGGAGGTGGCGCTCAGCTCTCCAGGCGGAAGCCGACCTTGAGCATCACCTGGTAGTAGGCGATCGAGCCGTCGCCGTTGAGCTGGCCGCGGATCTGGGTGACCTCGAACCACTCGAGGTGGCGCAGTGTCTTGCCGGCGCGCTGCAGCGCGTTGCGGATCGCGTCGTCGATCGTTCCTGGAGCGGAGCCGACGATCTCGCTGACGGAGTAGACATGGTCAGACATCTGACCTCCTGACTGGCCGGATGAGGTAGGGGCGCCGCAGCCTACCAGTGCTAGCTACTTTGCGGCTAAGCTGCAAGCAGGCAAGCAACACATCCGTCCACAAGACCGCTTGCATGCTTGCAGATATCATGCTAAGCTGCAAGCACAGTATCCGAGACCCAGGAGACGATTCACATGGCAACCACCACTCACGCCAAGTCCGGCATTCCTTCGTTCGACACCGCTTTCGAGCAGGTTCGCGAGAGCAGCGAGCAGGTGCTGTCGGCCACCCGCAAGGCTGGCAACCTGTACCTCGACTCGTACGAGAAGGCCGTCGACCGGACCACCGAGCTCCAGCTCAAGCTGGCCGGCCTGAGCCAGCAGGAGTGGCTCAAGAGCCTGATCGAGGCCCAGGTCGACGTCACGCGCGAGCTGGCCGGCTCGTAC
>JAFAYP010000482.1 GCA_019240305.1 Solirubrobacterales bacterium | reverse complement strand
GTTCGAGTAGTACATGCCGTCGGGCAGGAAGCCGGGCACCTTGGAGTAGACGCGGAAGTCGCCGAGGATCGTCGGGGTTGACGGCTTGCCCGAGCTGATCGGATAGATGCGGTAGACGTGGGACCCGGAGGCCAGGGCCAGCAGCTGCAGCGACAGGTTGCCCTCGGCGTGGTTGCCATGGCTTGGAAAGCGAACCTTGAACGACCCGAAGCCGTCGAGCAGGTAGCTGATCGTCCGCCCGTCGAGCGTCTGGGAGGTCCCGCGGTGAAGGAGGCGGTGGTAGGCGTCGATCGCCCAGCCGGTGCCCGAGTCGTACACGCCGGTCTGCGGGATGTAGAAGTGCAGGGCGGCCAGGCGCTGCTGGATCAACTCGACGAACAGCCCGCGCGAGCCGAACCCGGCCTGCTCGGCGAGCGCGGCGATGTGGCGGCGCGCGAGCAGCGCGCCCATCGCGGTGTTGCGAGTGTGGCCGACCTGCACGGTGAGCTGACCGGCGCGCGGGCTCGACAGGGGCTCGGTGAACTGCCCGTACGCGCCGCCGTGCTCGGAGTTGATGCGCACCACGTCGGTCTTGATCTGGCGGTGGCCGAGGAGCACCTTGACCAGTACGGTCTGATCCGGAACATACGGACGGACCACCCCGACGATATGGATGGTTCGGCGCGGGACGGTGACCAGGTGGCCACCGACGGCGAATGCGTCGGGTGAGCTCAGGTGCAACGTCGCGCGGACCGGCTGCCCCGTGGTGGCGGCGCCGGCGGGGGCGACGGCCACGATCGCGAACGCCGCGATGAGGGCGGCGAGGGCGAGAAGCCGGCGGGCAACCCCCAACATGGCCGGAAGTAAATCATGCGGGGTCGGTGGGGCAGCCCGGCGGTCAGGATGCCGCGGCCGGGGCCCGCCAGGACAGCGGGAGGGTGATCGCACCGACCACGGTGATCGAGGCGGCCAGCAACGCGAAGATCTCGCCGGCGTTCCAGTGCAGCTGATTGACCCCGAGGGCGAGCGCGTTGTTGGCCGAGTGGAGCGCCATGCACGGGTACAGCGATCCCGTCTTCCAGCGCACCAGGCACAGCACGAAGCCGAGAAAGCCGAGCGGAACGAGGTACTGGGCGGCCGCCGAGCCGGTGTGGGCGAGGCCGAACAGGATGCCGGTGAGGACGGCAGCCAGCCAGGTGCCGACGTCGCGGCCCCGAATCGTGACGCGCCAGCGGCGCAGGGCGCCGAAGATGAAGCCGCGGAAGAAGAACTCCTCGGCGATCGGCGCCACCACGCACACGAACACGCCCGCCGCGGCGAGCGCCACGGTGCTGTTGCCCACCCCCAGACTCTGCGGCAGCTTGTCGGTGCCGTGGAGGTGGACCAGCGACTGGTAGGCGGCCGTGACCACGTAGTAGCCGATGCCGCCGGCCAAGAACGCGCCGATCCCGAGCGAGACGGCGATGCGCCGGTAGCCGAAGTCCGCCGGCCTGGGCCGGCCCTGCCGGGACGCGAAGTACAGCGCGGTCAGGACGAATCCCACGTCGAACACCAGGTCGCTCACCAGGTTCACCGCCGGCGAGTTCTTGTTCCCGCCGGTGGCCGTGCCGATGCCGAGGACGACGACGCTGCCGATCACCCCGACGACCAGGCCGGTGAGCACCGCCACGGGCGCTGTCCAGATCGGCCAGGGCACCTCTTCGCGGTGCTCGGCCGGAGGATCGGGGGGAACCGGTGGCGGCATCGGCGACGGGCTGACGCGCGGCGGTGGGACGCTCGACATCGTCCTTCAGACTTTAGGGGCGGTTAGTTCGGCCAGACTCGAGATCGTCCGCACGCCCGGGACCGCCGGCCCGTCGCCGCGGTGGATGAGGATCGGCTCGATGCCCGCTGCGCGCGCACCGGCGACGTCCTCATCGAGGCTGTCTCCGACGTGGATGGCCTCGCCGGCCGGGACGCCGGCCAGCGCCAGCGCGTGGGCGAAGATCGCCGGCGAGGGCTTGCGCTCTCCGAAGGCGGCCGAGGTGACGATCGCGTCGAGCAGCGGCTCGAGTCCGAGGTCTCGCAGAACGCCGAGCAGCGACACGTCCCAGTTGCTCACCACGACCAGGCGCTGGCCCCGCTCGCGCGCTGCCTCGAGCGCCGGCCGGACGTCCGGGAACGCGCTGAAGCGCAGCGAAGCGAGCAGCGCTTCGAGCAGTCGCTCGGGCTCGAGCCGCACGCAATCGCCCGGGAGCGCCGAGCGCAGCACCTCGGCGCAACGCCGGCGCAGCGCGGCCAGCGCGGCCTCGTCGCGGCCGTCGTCGAGGTGCGCGCGGTAATAGGCGATCTCGGCCATGATCGCCCGAGCGGCCTGCTCCTCTGTCACCTCCAGCCCGAAGCGCCGCGCCAGCTCGGCGCGCAGCCGCGGCACCGGCGGCTCGAGCGCGACGAGCGTGCCGAGCGCGTCGAGCAGGATGGCGGCCGGTCGGGGGGTGATGGCGAACATGGCGGCGGCCGAGTCTGACACGCGGGGCGCCGTGCGCGAGCGCGACAGATCGTCCACTCGCCACGCCAACGGAGGTGAATGGCGGTTCACTCGGCCATAGCGCTCCGTTTCGTCCACTCGCCGCGGCAGCGGAGGTGAATGGCCGTTCACTCGCGCATGGCGGCCGAGCGCGGTGCCCGCTCGCCGGCGGCGCGAGGCCGAGTGAGCCGATCGGATGTCGGGGTGGGCGCGGGCGCCCACCGTGGAGGAGCCGGTATCGGCAGGCCGAAACAAGCTGCCGGGTACACTGGGCAGCAGTCCGGTGCCGAGTTAGCCCCCTGCGCGCCGGGAGCACTCGCCGCGCCCCTTTCCTCATGAGCCGACGCGAACGACAGCGCCGCCGCCGTCACAACCGCGGACATCCCGTGGGCAAGGTGCTTC
>JAFAYP010000433.1 GCA_019240305.1 Solirubrobacterales bacterium | reverse complement strand
GATCCGTTCGTCCCGGACGTGGTGGCGGTGCCGACCCGGGGGATCGAGCGCTGGCTGACCCAGCGCCTCTCCCTGCGCCTGGGGGCGAGCGCGGACCGCCGCGACGGCGTGTGCGCGAACGTCGAGTTTCCGTTCCCGGGCCGGCTGATCATGGGGGCGCTGGCCGCCGGGGCCGGCCTTGACCCGGAGACCGATCCGTGGCTGCCGGAGCGCTCGGTATGGCCGCTGCTCGAGGTCGTCGACGAGTGTCTGGCCGAGCCGTGGCTCGCCACATTGGCGGGTCATTTGGCGGGGGCGCGGGGGGACGCCGAGGAGGCGCCGCGGCGCTTCGGGGTCGTGCGCCACGTCGCGGATCTGTTCGACCGCTACGCCGTGCACCGTCCCGACATGGTCCGGCGGTGGGCGGCCGGGAGTGACTCTTCGGAGGATGGCTGGCAGCCCGAGCTGTGGCGCCGGCTGCGCGAGCGGATCGCCGTGGCGAGCCCTGCCGAGCGGCTGCAGGACGCCTGCGAGCAGATCCGCCGGGATCCGGCGGTGCTCGAGCTGGCGCCGCGGTTGTCGCTGTTTGGCCTGACGCGGATGCCGCGCAGCCACCTCGAAGTGATGGCCGCGATCGCCGCCGGGCGCGAGGTACACCTGTTCGTCCTGCACCCCTCCCCGTCGCTGTGGAGCCGGGTCTCGGCCGAGCTCGACCGGGGGGCCGCGATCGTGCGGCGGCGTGAGGACCGCACGTCCGGGCTGCCGGTCAACCGACTGCTCGCCTCGTGGGGTCGTGACGCCCGCGAGCTGCAGCTCGTCGTGGCCGGCGCCGGCGAGAGCATCGATCACCACCACGAGCTCCGCGCCAGCGAGCGGCAAACGCTGCTCGCGGCGATCCAGGACGACCTTCGCGCCGATCGCCAGCCGCCCGCGCCGCCGCTGGCGGGTCAGCCCGACGGCCGCCCGCCGCTTGGCCCGGACGATCGGAGCGTCCAGATTCATGCCTGCCACGGACGTGCGCGTCAGGTCGAGGTGCTGCGCGATGCGGTGCTCCACCTGCTTGCCGAGGACCCCACGCTCGAGCCGCGCGACGTGATCGTGATGTGCCCGGACATCGAGACCTTCGCGCCGTTGATCCAGGCCACGTTCGGCTCGACTGAGCCCGCAGACGACGACTCTGGCGGCAGGGACCGGCTGCCCGACCTCCGGGTCAGGCTGGCCGACCGGGCCCTGCGTCAGACCAACCCGGTGCTCGCTGTGATCAGCCATCTCCTCGCGCTGCCCGACCAGCGCGGCACCGCGTCGCAGCTGCTCGACCTGGCGGCTCGTGAACCGGTGCGCCGGCGGTTCGGCTTCGATGACGACGACCTTGCCCGGATGCAGGATTGGGTGGCGGCGAGCGGCATCCGGTGGGGCTTCGACGCGGCTCACCGCGAGCCGTTCAGGCTGGGCATGGTCAGCGCGAACACGTGGCGCCGGGGTCTCGACCGCATGCTGGTGGGTGTCGCGATGACCGAGGAGGAGCGGCCGCTCGTGGGTGGCGTGCTTCCGCTCGACGACGTGGAGAGCGGCGCGATCGATTTGGCCGGCCGGTTCGCCGAGTTCGTCGATCGCGTCCACACCGCCGTCCAGGCGCTCTCGCATCCTCAGTCAATCCGCGATTGGACAGACGCGATCGCCAAAGCTGCCGACGCGCTCACCGCGACAAGCGATCGCGAGTCATGGCAGCGGCGTGAGCTCCAGCGCCTGCTCGACGACGTCGCGACCGAGTCGGGGAGCGACGAGGGCGAGCGCGAGGTGCTGCTCGAGCTGGCCGATGTGCGCGTCCTGCTCGCCGACCGGCTGCGCGGGCGTCCCACCCGCGCCAACTTCCGCACCGGCCATCTCACCGTATGCACGCTCGTCCCGATGCGCTCGGTGCCCCACCGGGTGGTCTGCATCCTGGGGCTCGACGATGGCGAGTACCCGCGGCGCGCCCGCCGCGACGGCGATGATCTGATGCTCGCCGAGCCGGTCGTGGGAGATCGTGACCCACGCGCGGAGGATCGCCAGATGCTGCTCGATGCGCTGCTGGCCGCGACCGAGCGGCTGATCTTCACCTACACGGGCAACGACGAGCGAACCAATGTGCGCCGACCGCCGGCCGTGCCCGTCGGCGAGCTGCTCGACACCGTTGAGCGCACGGTCCGTTCCGAGTCCGGGCTCGCCCGCGACGCTGTGGTCATCCACCACCCGCTTCAGCCCTTTGACCCGCGGAACTTCACTCGCGGCAAGCTGGTCAGCGGGGAGCCGTGGGGATTCGACCCGCAGGACCTGGCCGGCGCCCGCGCGCTCAGCGGGCACCGAACGCCGCGCGGAGCGTTCCTGCCGGCGCCCCTCGCGCCGCGCAGCGAGACCGTGGTCGAGCTGACCCTCCTGATCCGGTTCGTCGAGCATCCCGTGCGGGCGCTCCTGCGCGACCGGCTGGGGATCAGCGTCAGCGACTACTTCGACGAGGTACGCGACGCGATGCCGGTGGAGCTCGACCCGCTCGAGGAGTGGGGCGTCGGCCAGCGCCTGCTCGAGGGCGTGCTGGCCGGGGGGGAGTTGAAGGCGTGCATGCAGGCCGAGATCGCGCGCGGCGCGCTTCCACCGGGCGAGCTGGCGCGCCCTCCGCTCGCGCGGATCGGTGCAGTCGTCGAGCAGGTGGCCGAGGCGGTCAGGACGCTGGCCGACGGCGAGCCGGGCTCGCTCGACGTCAGCGTCGCACTGGCCGACGGGCGGACGCTCGCAGGAACCGTGACCGGCGTGTGCGGGGACACGATTCGGGCCGTCTCATACTCCCGGGTGAGGCCGCGCGACCGGCTGCGCGCGTGGGTGCGGCTGCTGGCGCTGACTGCGGCGCGACCGGAGCGGCCGCTCGAGTCGGTGGTGATCGGGCGGGCTCGCGCGGGTGTGCGCGGGGCCGGTGTGACCGTGTCGCGGATCTCGCCGCTGGCTGCCGATCCGGACTCGCGGCGTCAGGCGGCGCTCGAGCAGCTGGCCGTGCTGCTCGATCTGTATGACCGCGGCATGCGCGAGCCGCTGCCGCTCGCGTGCGAGACCTCAGCCGCGTATGCGCACGCGGTGGTGACCGGGCAAGACGCGGTGGCCGCGGCCCGCGCGGCGTGGGAGACCGCGTTCCGCTACGAGAAGGAGGATCGCCAGCCCGAGCATGTGCTGGCCTACGGCGACGTCTTACCGCTGGCCCGGCTGCTGTCCGAGCGTCCCCGGGACGACGAGAGTGGACCCGGATGGGCAGCCGAGGAGGAGACGAGGTTCGGTCGCTACGCGGGGCGCCTGTGGCGCGGACTGCTTGCCGTGGAGGAGCTGAGCGACCGCTGACCATGCATATGGATATAGATCTATAGGTATTGGGGATGGGTCGGCAGGCGTACAGCGAATTCGACCTGTGCGGTCCGCTGTCGTCGGGCGTCACCGTGCTCGAGGCGAGCGCCGGCACCGGCAAGACCTACGCGATCGCCGCCCTGGCCGCTCGCTATGTGGCCGAGGGGACGCCACTCGATCGCCTGCTGCTGATCACCTTCACGCGGATCGCGACCGGCGAGCTGCGCGATCGAGTTCGCGAGCGGCTGGTCGCGTGCGAGCAGGAGCTGTCCTCGATCCTGGCCGGCGCGGCCGACGCCGGAACCGATCCGGTGGTCAGCCTGCTCGCGGCCGGCTCGGATGAGGAGGTGAGCCGCCGCCGTGATCGGCTCGCCCGCGCGGTGGCGGACTTCGACGCCGCCACGATCGCCACCACCCACGGCTTCTGCCAGGAGGTGCTGGCCGAGCTCGGGACGATCGGCGACCTCGACCGCGAGACAGAATTCGTCGAGGACGTCCCCGGCGTGCTCGAGGAGGCGCTCGACGACCTCTATGTCCGGCGCTTCGGCCCGCGGACCGGCGGCGCGGCCAAGTTCACGCGCGCGCAGGCGCTGCAGATCGCCCGCGCGGCGGTGGAGAATCCGATGGCCCAGCTGGAGCCGAGCG
>JAFAYP010000307.1 GCA_019240305.1 Solirubrobacterales bacterium | reverse complement strand
TCACAAAGCCGCTGACACCGTATACGCCGTAGTGCCTGGCGGAGCCTGAGGCATATCCAACCGCCTTCTCAAAAGCGAGAGCCTTGGCCTGCGCGGGCAAAGCGTGCGCTCATTCGGGGGGAGCCTGTTAAACAGGCAGTACCGGGGACCGGGCAAGCTCCGCTGCTCGAGCTCGACGCACTGACCAAGCACTTCGGCGGGGAATTCGCCGTCGAGGACGTGACCTTGCGGGTGAAGGACGGAGAGATCGTCGCGCTGGTCGGTCCGAACGGGGCCGGCAAGAGCACCCTCTTGAAGATGGTCGCTGGCCTGGAGCGACCCACATCGGGACGGGTCGGCCTCGGCGGGCAGCCCGTCCACGGACTTGGCCCTCATCGGGTCCGGCGTCACGGCATCGCGATCGTCATGCAGACACCGCTCAGCTTCAGCTCGATGACCGTGCTGGAGAACGCGACCCTGGGGGCAATGTTCGGGGCCGCCGACGGCGTAGTGCCAGAACGCGAGGCCAGGGAAAGGGCCGCCGAGTCGCTGGCCTTCGTCGGCCTCCAGGAGCGAGCAGGTGACCCGGTCGGCAGCCTCAACCTCCATCAGCAGCGGTTTCTCGAGCTCGGTAAAGCGCTCGCGGGTCAGCCTCGTCTCCTATTGCTCGACGAGGTGATGGCGGGACTCAATGACACGGAGATCGCTGCATCGGTGCAGATCGTGCGGAACGTGCGCGATGGGCTCGGGATTACGATCCTGTGGGTCGAGCATGTGATGAGCGCCGTCATGGAACTCGCCGAGCGCATCATCGTCCTCAACTTCGGGCACGTCCTCACCGAGGGTCTGCCAGAGGCGGTGATGCGGCACCCGGAGGTGGTCCGCGCCTACCTAGGCGAGGCGCATGTTGCTTGAGGTGTCGACGCTTGCGGCCGGGTATCTCGGGCAGACGGTCGTCCAGGGTGTCAACCTCGAGGTGAGCCCCGGGGAGGTGGTCGCGATCATCGGCTCAAATGGCGCGGGGAAGACGACGCTGATGCGCGCGATCGCCGGATTGCTCCGTCCGATGGCCGGCCGCGTGAGCCTCGCCGGGCGGGACATGACACGCTGGCCTGCCCACCGGGTCGCCGGCGCCGGGGTTGCCTACGTTCCCGCTGAGCGTCACTTGTTCCCAGCGATGACGGTGAAGACGAACCTGGTGCTCGGAGCCTATCCACACAGGCCGCAGCGCGAGGCACTCGAGCTCGTGTTCGAGATCTTCCCGGCCCTGAAGCCACGGCTGCAGCAGCGCGCCGGCACGCTGAGCGGCGGCCAGCAGCAGATGGTGGCGGTCGGTCGGGCACTGGTGGCGCAACCGCGGCTGCTGATGCTCGACGAGCCGTCGACCGGGCTGGCCCCCAAGCTGGCCAAGGATGCGTTCGAGGCGCTCGGGAGCCTGAAAGGGAGAGGCATGACCCTGCTGGTCGCCGAGCAGCAGGTACCGCTTGCCCTGTCAGTCGCCGACCGCGGCTACGTGCTCGAGAATGGCCGCATCACCCTGGAAGGCACTCCACACGAGCTCGACCGGAACCCCGAGGTTCGACGGGCATACCTGGGCGTGGCATGAAAGCAGTCATCCTCGACGGGATCATTCTCGGACTCGGGTTCGGGCTACTGGGGGTCGGCATGACCCTGGTCTACGGCCTGGGAGGCGTCCTCAACCTGGCCTACGGCGAGTTCGCGGTGCTCGCCGCGATCGTCGTCGCGCAGGCGATCTCAGGCGGGATGCCGACTGTCCTGGCGGCTGTCCTCGGCATCCTCGCTGCCGCCACGGCGGGAGTCCTGCTCGACCTGAGCTTGATGCGGCCGGTCTACCGTCAAAGCACTGGACACAGGGTGCTCCTCGGTCTGATGCTGACACTGGGCCTGGCGTTCGTGATCGAGGGCGTGCTCACGTGGCGCGACCCGCTCGGCGGGCTCACCATCAGTATCGGCGGCAAGCCGATATCGATCCTCGGCGTGCCGATCGCGGTCGGGAGCGTGTGGGCCGCCCTGATCACCTTGGCGGTGGGCGTCGTGCTGCTCGTCTTCTTCGCCGCCACCACGTTTGGACGCGGCGTCCGGTCGGTGATCCAGGACGAGCTCGGTGCGCGATTGGTGGGCATCAGCCCCTCGCTCGTGCGCACCGTGATCTTCGGGCTGAGCGGCGCCCTCGCCGGACTTGTGGCCGTCACCCAATCGATGACTTCGCCGCTCACGGTCAGCGGAGGTTTCAATCTCACCGTCTACGCGCTGATTGTCAGCGTCGTGGGCGGTCTCGGGAGCGTCGCGGGGGCTTTCCTCGCCGGCATACTGCTCGGGATCGTGGACGATGTGAGCGCGCGCTACATCGGCAGTTACATCAGCGACATCGTGCTGCTCGGTGCCGCCGCCCTCACCATCTTGGTTCGCCCGCGCGGCCTGTTCGGGAGCTGACCGCGGTGAGAGGGATGACCGGGGGGAGACTTCCTGCGCGGCTGGGCAACCTCGTCCCCGTGGCACGCGGGCGCGCTTTCCTGCCGATCCTCGCGGCGGGGGTGCTGGTTCTCGTCGTCCCGCAGGTGTGGTTCGCCGACTCGGAATACACGACCTCGCTGGCGGTCCAGGCGCTGGCGTTCGCGGGGTACGCGGTCGGGTTCAACCTGATCTTCGGGACCACCAACCAGCTCTTCCTGTGCGTTGGGGCGCTGGCCGGGATCGGGGCGTACGGGACCGGGATCCTGTCGAACCACGCGTCGCTGCCCATCTGGGTGGGGATCGTGGCCGGGACTATCGTCGCGGCGGCGGTGGGGGGGTTAATGAGCTGGGTGGCAGTGCGCCGCTCGCTGGGCGTGATCTTCACCGGTGTCCTAACCCTCGCCTTCTCCTTCGCATTCCAAGACCTGCTCTTCGGCCAGCAACATCTGACCGGCGGGTCGACGGGCCAGACGCTCACCGCGGCCGCCGCCAGCCTCGCCGACAATCAGATCGGCGGGTATTACCTGTTCGGCGCCGTCGTCATCGGATTCTTGATCATCTTTCGGCTGCTCCAGATCTCGCACTTTGGATGGGCATTTCGCGCCCTGCGCGACGACGAGCTGGCGGCCGAGCTCGCGGGGGTTAACGTCGCCCGCTACCGAATCTGCGCGGCCGTGATCGGCTCCGCGATGATCGGCCTGACCGGCGGCCTCTATGCCTACAGCGAGGGGTTCATCAGCCCCCCCACGTTCGCATTCGATCAGGTTGACGTCACCGTCTTGGTGTTGGTGGCCTTTGGCGGCCTTGGCACCCTGCTCGGTCCGTTGATCGCAGCCGTGGTGTTTGCCTTCGTCGACAACGCTCTGGTCAATAGCGGCCAGCTACGCGAACTGATCTACGGCGCGATCATCGTGGTGATCTTCCTCGGCTTCAGACGCGGTGTCCCGCAGACGCTTGGCGCCATCGTCCGGCGGTTCATTCCTCACGACAAAGTCGGCACCCGGTGGAGATTGCCGCTATCGGTCCGCCAACGCGAGCGCTCCTGACCAGTCGCCCCCGATCATCCTGAAGAGCCGATCGTTCCTCGCAGTCAGTCGGCCAGGCGGGTGACGGCGACCATCGCGGCCAGCGCCTCCGCCTCGTCGGCCAGCTTGCGGTACTCGGCCAGCGCCGCAGGTGAGTCAACCTCGGGGAGCTGGCGGCGCAACGCCAGCACATACGCATAGCCGGCGGTCGGAAAGACATCCTGCACCGCCTCGTAGGCGGCCTTAACGCGGGCTTGCTCGTCGGTTAGGGCCATGATGTCTCCCGGAGACGATAATCCGGCGGTCACTCAAAATGTCTTCCAGTGACGACGCCGAAGGTCCGGATGACGGCGACCTCGGCTCCTCGCTTCAGCTCGGCATAGTCTCAATGCTCGGCATCGGGGGAGGAGTCAACGGTAGGAGCGGATTCCTCGACGCCGAGCGCTGGCGGCGGCGCGTACACCGAGGCGCTTGAGATGTAGACATAACGTGCAGCGTGACCGTTCAGGAGGGCGGCGCTGTCGCGGGCCGCGGGGGAGGGCCAGACCAAGTGTCAACGACGATGCCACGGGGTCGCGCGCAACGATTGGATTGCGGGTCGATGGACTGCGCAGGCGGTGGTACGCGCGCTCTTTTAAGGCGTAGGCGTCGATCGATCCCCCAGAGACTGCTTGCCCCGCGCGAAGCTCATCGCCTTCCGCCGCGCCAGACAGCTACA
>JAFAYP010000253.1 GCA_019240305.1 Solirubrobacterales bacterium | reverse complement strand
GTTCTGGAACAGTTGACGACGACTAGGGTCTCGCCCGGCGCGCCGTCAGTGGTTGGCAAGAAGCCGCTATTCCTGTCATCAAAGTCGCCTTCAGTGCCACTTGCCCTGGTGACCGCGGATAAGCGGCCCTCGACCGCTCAGACAGTGCCCACGACCGCGTTGCTTCTAGTCGCGTCGAGCAAGCTCACGGGATCTGCTCCCATATCGCCTGTGCTCGAGCAGTCACAGCCGTTGCTGCTATCGCCTTCTTCTGTGGTCGGTGAAGGATCGGCAGCGCTCACGTGGATCATGAAGGCCGCTGTGGTGACGATGGCGCCAGCTGCGGGGCGCGGGGTGTCGTGGTCACTTATCACGCGGACGCTGGCTGGACCGATGACGGTGGTGATGTCGGTGGTGCCGGTGGCGCCGGCGCTTGGGGGCGGGCTGCTCGGGTCGCTGGTCACGCAGACGCTGGCCGGGCCGATGACGGTGGTGACGTTGGTGGTGCCGGTGGCGCCGGCGCTCACGCCAGTAGCTCGTGCGTTGCCGGTTCGCTTCACAACAGGCGGACCGCGCCTCGCGGTTAGTTCCGCGCCTGGCGGCACTGCACCGCACAGCAAGCCGGGCGGCCAGCGAGTTGACACCGCTACCGCCCCGGCTCCGCAGGCCGCGAATCTCGGCATCTGGCCGGCCAGGCAGACCGTCAACCCGGCCACGCTGGGTCCGCGGGCTATGGCTCTGGCTATCCGCCCGGCCGCCCCGGTCGGGCCAACGGTGGCCAATTCGGCGGCAATCAATTCGCGCCTCGTGATGCCATTGGTGAGCGATTTGGTCTGGTCGATCTCGCAGCTGCCGAGTCGGTCAGCTGCGATCTGGTCGGCATCCCCCGCTCTGCTCGCACTGGTTCAGCCGGCAGTCCTGGACAGGGAACTGCCGGCGTCGCCGCTCCACGGTGCAACCGCGCCAGTTAGGCGGCCGCCGGTGACCTTGGCGCCAGCCGCACCGGGGCCGGTCCCGACCTCACTTCCGGTGAGTGCTGGTATGGCGCCGGGCGCCGCATCCTCCGGGATCTTCTTCTTTGTGTTCGCGATGCTATTGGCCACGCTGACGCCGATACGTCCGCGCCTGGTCGGGCGCCACCGGCTCGTTGAAGAGCTGGCCCACTCGGCGTCATTCTTTCTCCTGCTCGCTGACCCCGGCTAGCCCGAACGGCTTTCCACGGTCCTGAGCGGCGGACGTTCGTCCGGCGCTCCATTCCCCAGCTCAGCACAAGCAAGGAGAGCCTTCAATGGCACGCTCTGTTTGGGCGGCGACGGGAGCGATCATGCTCGCTCTTGCGCTGACCCCAAGTGCCGCGTTAGCCGCGGGCAGAGGCAGCCCCGCTGCCCAGTCCGTAAGCACTCAAACCAACCAACCCGTGCGACCCGTCGCCCAGGCTCAGGTCGTCTCGGTCACGCTGTTCCCCGGCGCTGGCTATCGGCAAGCTCGCGGCTCGGGCCGCGTGCGTGCCTTACAGCATCGACTGGCCAGATTCGGGTTTGCTCCCGGGCCGATCGACGGACGCTATGGGCCTCTGACGACCGCGGCGGTCGAGCGCTTCCAGGCCGCGGTGGGCCTAGCGGTCGATGGGATCACAGGCCCGCGCACGATTACGGCGCTGGACGCGACACCCAGCGCTGCGCTGTTTCCCGGCGCCGGTTATCAGCAGGCCGGCGGCTCGGGAAGGGTGCGTGCGTTGCAGCGTCGACTGGCCCGATTGGGGTTTTCTCCCGGACCGATCGACGGGCGCTATGGGGCGCTGACGACCGCGGCGGTCGAGCGGTTCCAAGCGCGACATCGCCTGACAACCGACGGCATCGTCGGCGAGCAGACGCTGCACGCTCTGCGGCTAGCGCAACGCCGAGCGCCTACCGGCCATCCTCGTCGGGTGAGACCCGCCCGACCGGCAAGTCCGACCCCACGGGTGAAGCCCGCTCCACGGGCGAGACCCGCTGTAGGGAATCCGTCCCAGCCGACCCTCCCGGTAACGCTCGTCCTATTGGCGTTTGTGGCAGTGGGCATGGCGACCATCTTGGTCGCCTACAGCCGGACCCGCGCCGCAGTGCGCCGCCCGCCCAGTGTGGAGATGCCTGAGCAGCGCCAGGGGTTGTCCACTGCGTCAGCACGGGTGCGCCCAAACCCCCGTCTGGTGATGCCGCCATTCAGCATCACTCGTGCGCAACTTGAGCGGGCAGCGCGGTTGCGTGCGGAGGGCGCGTCCTGGAACGAAATCCGACACGAGACCGGCACGCAACTCGGTGTCAAGCAGTTCATGCGGGCGTGGGAGCGGGAGGGAATCAGGGCGTCTCACCGATCTCGACATCAACCGGGTGAAGCATCAGACGGCAACGCAACCGGAGGAGACCAATGAGCGCGTCACTGCGGTTACTCCGGCAGCCGCCGACAGGTGGCGATGATCGGCTGCGTGTGGTGATCGCCGACCACGACGGGCTCGCGCGGCGGATGATGCGAACGGGACTGAGTGACGAGGGCGTGGTGGTGGTCGCCGCCGCGCGCGAGGCGCCCGAAGCGCTCGACCTCACCCGGTTCTACCAGCCCGAGGTGTTGATCATCGATACGGCGCTGCCGCCGGCCGGCGGGCTCGAGGTGATCCCGCAGGTGAGGTCCGCGTCCCCGGGCACACGGATCCTGACTGTGTCGGCCGGGGAAGACAACGAAACCGCACTCTCGGCGCTGCGGACCGGCGCGATCGGGCACGTCAGCAAGGACCTGCACCCGCGGAGTCTTGCCCAACTGATCGTCCGGGCAGCCGAGGGCGAGGCGATCGTCCCCCGACGCCTGGTGATGCCCCTACTCGATGTTGTGCGGGACGTCCCAGATAGCGGCTGGCGTCCATTGCGCAGCCGCTTGACCACCCGCGAATGGGAGATCGTCGAACTGCTCGACGAGGGTGTCTCCACCGACGATATCGCGGAACGCCTGGTGCTCTCGACGACCACCATTTACAGCCATATCAAGAGCATCATGCGCAAGCTGAATGTTCATTCGCGCCGAGACGCGGTCCACGGCGCGCGCCTGCTGCGCAGAAAGGAGGTTCGGGAGAACAGTCAAGCTTCGAGACGGTGAACATCGGTCTCGGCCTTTTGTATTTGGACGAGAAGGGTTGGCTGGCTGCGCATCCCCGAGCGCTCGCCCGGCCTGCCTGGAGGCGGCCGTGCCGCGACTCGGTGCCTAGCCACGAGGCCGACCCCACCGGCCTCCACGTCATCCAGTTGAGTGCGAAATCCATCACCCCTATGAGGATAAAAGTCACCAAGAGCGCGACCTGCCTGCGGAAAGGCTTCCGAGAAGTTGGCGTAATCGAGCCGGACGGCGCAACCAGGTCATCAGTGTCAACGTCTATGAGCAATTGTGCTGGGGGTCCTGCGAGGCGGGGTGGCTGGCGACCACCCCGTTCTCGCTGTCCGTTTGAAACCACCGAAGCGGCTTTGGTGAGGGCGACGCTCAGGGTCCCGGTCCCCGGGTACTTCGACGGGGATCCGCAACCGCGATTCATGCTGGTGCCGCGCGCGTTGGCCCCTCACTCACTGGTCGGCGTACCGATCGCGCCGACCGCCCCCGACCACGGAGTTACCTCAACATGTCAAAACACGTGGAAGGTTAAGGGGTGTTTTTCTAGTTTTCGGGTAGATGCTGCCTTGATGGCAAAGCTTAGATGGGCACTCCGGCGCTTGCTCACCCGCACTATGGCCCTGTTCGTGCTCGCGCTGTTGCTGGTTCCTGCACGAGCCGTCGCGAGTGACACGCTTGGCTCCCAGTCGACCGCGATCCAGGCCGCCACCAAGCCGCTTGCGCAGAACCCAACGGTCCAAGCCGCGACGCAGCCGCCGGCGGGACAGGTCGCCAAGGCGGTGCCGGGGCCTCAGCCGGCGGCGACACCGACTGCGGGCCAGGCGCCGGCGCGGCAGACGGCCAAAGCGGCGCCCGCGATCGACGGTGCCAATAAGCCGCGTGTTGAGATCCCGGCTGTTCAGGCCGCGACGGAGTCGACGGTGGGGCAGGCTGCGAAGCGGGTGCCGGTGGCTCAGTTGCCGGCGATCGCGGGTGCCAATAGGCCGCGGGTCCAGATCCCGACTGTCGAGGCCGCGACGCAGACGGTGGGGATGGTCCCCCAGGTGACATCCCGCGCCCAGAGGTCGCCGGCCGTGGGTGCCGCTAAGCGGTTGGTGGGGGGTCCGATGGTTGCGGCGGTGACGAGGCGGTTGGTGGCGGGTCCGGTGGTTGCGGCGGTGACGAGCCGGTTGTTGGCAGGTCCGGTGGTTCAGGCGGTCAGTAAGCCGCTGGTCGAGACTCCCGTCGCGCCGCGTCTGAAGGCGATGCTTGCGCAGCAGCCAACAAACCGGCCGGCCCCGAGCTGGCAGACCTCACCGGCGGCCGAGCAGCCGATCCCAGCGACCCGGGCGAACACCGAGGTGCTTGGTCAGATTTCAGCGGCGCAGACGAACGACGCAACGCCCACAACTCAGACGCCGGTGATCCAGACCGAC
>JAFAYP010000250.1 GCA_019240305.1 Solirubrobacterales bacterium | reverse complement strand
TGCGCGCCGGGTTCTTCATGTTCCGCACGCCCGGTGCCCGGCAGGTCGTGGTCAGCGCCCCCGGCGCCATGAAGCCGGGGACGACCTACACGGTTCGGGTGACGCTGACCGCGGCCGGTAACGAAACCCTCCGCGACGTGCGCATCGCCCTTCAGCTCCCCGAGGGCTGGTTGGTGCAACCGGTGGGCCGCACGTCGTTCACGCGGGTCCGTCCGCGGAAGGCTCCGGTGGCGACGTTCAGGGTGACGCCGCCGAGCTGGGAGCCCGCCACCAACCAGGTCGTGCACGCAACCGCGGACCTCGGTCCCGACGCTCAGCGCGAGGCCGGCGTCACGGTCGCCGTGGGCTGACTGAAGTGGCGCGTCACCGGTCCGCGCGGCCGGTGACGCGCCGCAGTTCGGTCACGCCGCGCACGGCTCTCCCGGGAAGCTGGATAGGTCACGAGTCTAGGATTTGCGCGCTCGGGGCGCGGACGGCTCCCCACGAGGAGGGCGCGCGACCTCCCCAAAGGTCCGGGAGCGGCTTGTCAGCCCACGGGGGCGGCGCTAGCGTCCGGCGCCGAGACGAGTCCACGGAAAGGAGCTCGATCATGGCGCGCATCGAATGCGCGAAGGCGGGCAGGAAGCTCGCACCAGCGACGGCCTTGGTGACCGCCGCACTGTTGATCTTGGCCAGCGGCGCCAGCGCGTCCGAGGGCGTTGTCGTGCACACCCCATCGCTCGATTTCGGGCGAGGCGTCGTGAGCGCCGCCAGCAGCGCGACCCAGCACATCGAGCTGTACAACGCCACGTCCTCGACGCTGCAGCTCACCTCGATGCAGCTGACCGGCGGAATCTCCGACTTCGTCCCGAGCTTCACCGATGGGACCACCTGCCCGACGCCCGGCGCGGGCTCCTCAGCCGGCGTGGCCCCGGGCGCGACCTGCGTCGTCGCGGTCACCTATACGCCGTCGACGCTCGGATCCGTGAGCGGCTCCCTCACGATGACCTTCTGCCCGGCCGACTCCACCACGTGCACCACGACCTCGAGCGTCTCGCTGAGCGCCGACGGGGTCCACGCCGAGACGCTGACCCTGAATCCGGGCGCGCTGAGCTTCACCTCGACCGCGCTCGGCGCGACGAGCGCGACGCAGGTCGTGACGCTCACCAACGGCCCCGAGCCGATGTCGATCACCCAGCTGTCGCTGGGCGGTACGGCGCCGAATGACTTCTGGATCGGGGACGATGGCTGCACCGGCACCGACCTGAGCGCCGGCGCCTCGTGCTCGTTCGACATCCGGTTCGCGCCCTCGCTGACCGGGACGCGCACCGCGACCGTGACCGTGGTGGGGGCGACGCTCGGCAACCCGTATCCCGCGCTCACGCTGACCGGGATCGGCAGCGCCCCGGATCCGATCGTGCCGACTGCATCGTCCCCGCCGAGCACACCAGGCACGCCGAGCGCGCCGGCCGCGTCCACCACCGCCACCACCGGCTCCACCGCTCCCCAGGGCGCCTGGGACCAGTTCGTGCTCGTCACGTGCCGTCCGGCGGCCAAGCCCAGGACTCGCGCGGCGCACACGGTCGAGCTCCAGCGCTGCACGGGACGCCGGCTCACGCGCTCGGTGAACCTCGCCCCTGACCAGGTCACGGCGCAGGCCACGATCTCCCGCGGCAGGGTCGTGTACGCGGCCGGATCGGCGATCAGCAGCGGTGCGCGCCGCTGGCAGCTGCGGATTCACAGGCTCCGCGCGCTGCGACCGGGCGTCTACACGCTCACGCTGGGCACCGGGCGCGGGGCCCGCCGCCTGATGCTGACGGTGACTTAGAGCCTGCCTACTCGGGGTCGCTGAACTGCGCCGGCTCCTTGACCATCCCGGCGCGCACGGCCTCGAGCTGGTTGGCCGTGCCGAGCAGCCCCAGCTGGAGCTCGGCCTCGAGCTTCAGCGTCTCCTCGGCGGAGGCGGTCCAGGACTCGTTGAACAGCCGCTTCATGCTGCGCACGGCATCCGGCGAGCGACCGGCGATCTCAGAAGCCAGGGCCTGCGCGGCGGCCAGCGGGTCATCGGTCACGTGGGTCACCAGGCCGAGCTCACCGGCCTCGGCGCCGCTCAGCACGCGGCCGGTGAACGCCAGCTCCTTGGCCACGTCGATCCCCACCAGGCGCGGAAGCGTCCGGGTGATCGCCATGTCGGGGACCAGGCCCCACTTGACCTCGAGCACCGCCAACCGAGCGTCGGGCGCCGCGAAACGAATGTCGGCACCCAGGGCGATCTGAAGGCCGCCACCGAGGCAGTGCCCGTGGATGGCCGCGATGACCGGCACCGGCACCTCCAGCCAGCGATAGGCAGGGCGCTGGAACCAGTTGGGGAACGGCCCGCGCAGCGGGGCCATCAGGTCATCGGATCCGGGCTGCTGGGCCATCACGCCGGCCACGTCGAGACCCGAGCAGAAGCTTGGGCCCTCGCCGTGGACGACCACGGCTCGGACGCCGCGCTCGGCGCCGACGCGCTCGGCCGCGTCGCTGATCGCCTCGAACATGGCGATGTCCAGGGCATTGTGCTTCTCGGGTCGCGTCAGCGCGACGGTCGCGACGTGATCGTCGATCGAGATTGAGACGCGTTGCTGGGTGGCCACATCGGTCACAGGGCCCGGAACACTATCCGTCGAGCGGCGTGACCTGGTCGCCCAGGCGCACGGTCCCGGGCTCGAGCACCCGTCCCCAGACACCGAAGGGCAGCGGCTCGGTCGTCCCCAGGCCGTCTCGATACTCACCCAGGATGTCGAGCGTCGGCAGGTCGACCTGCCCGGTGTCGGGATCGCGGCTGGTGATCAGGCAGCGCCCGACATGGCCGTCGAAGGTGACCACCGCTTGGCCGATGCGAACCGGGGCTCCGCCGACCCAGCGGTCCTCGGCATGGGCGTCGACGCCGTCGATCTCGACCAGCATCCGGAAGCGCCGCACGTCGATTCCCTCGATCCCGCCGGCCTCGGCGAGCCGGGCCAGCGACGCGCGGGAGATCACCGATACCGCCCCGTCGGCGCCGCGATCGACCGCTCCGCCGGGGCGCTCGGCCTCCACGAGGCGTAGCGACTCGCCGCAGGCCTCGCTGAGGGCCGCGGACCACGGTCCCTCGACCAGCCGGCCCTCCGCGGTCTGTGAGAAGAAGCGCGTCGTGATGGGTTCGCCCAGCCGGATCTCGTCCTCCAGGACCCGGCCATCGGGAAACGTGAGCCGGAGCCTGCGCGCGGCGTCCGAGTAGTCGGCGATCACCGTCTGCAGTGATCCGAGGCGCTTGGCGTTGATCATCCGGTCGCGATCGTCGATCACGTAGAAACGGCGGTTCTCCCGGACGCCCTCGGGTCCGATCTGCACCTGGTCGACGACGTGCAGGCGCGTGGCCTTGACCGGCGTGAGCGCGAGTCCGACGACGGATGGCATGAGCAGAGCCTACGCAGCCGCCTGCTCGGCCCAGTCGCGATACAGCCGCCAGTAGCGCCCACCGGCCTCGAGCAGCTCCTCGTGAGTTCCGTCCTCGACCACCCGGCCGTGCTCGAGCACCAGGATCCGCCCGGCGCTCCGGATCGTCGAAAGCCGGTGGGCGATGACGATCGCCGTCCGTCCGGCCACCAGCCGCCGCATTCCCTCCTCGATCAGCGACTCGGTGTGCACATCGACGTTCGACGTGGCCTCGTCCAGCACCAGGATGCGTGGGTCGGCCACCAGAGCCCGGGCGAACGCCACCAGCTGGCGCTGACCAGCCGACAGCTGCACGCCACGCTCGCCGATCTGCGACTCGTAACCGTCATCGAGCTCGGAGATGAAGCCGTCCGCGCCCACCGCGCGGGCCGCGGCGCGAACGTCCTCGTCGCTTGCCGCCGGCCGACCGAACGCGATGTTCTCGCGCACGGTGCCGCTGAACAGGAACGCCTCCTGCGGGACGATTCCCATCTGGGAGCGCAGCGAGTGGGCGCTCACCGATCGCAGGTCGTGGCCGTCCACGCGCACGCACCCCGAGGAGGGGTCGTAGAAGCGCGCCACGAGCTTGGCGAACGTCGACTTGCCCGCACCGGTCGCGCCGACCAGCGCCACCGTCTGACCCGGCGGGATCACCAGATCGACGTCACGGAGCGCATATGCGTCGTCGTCGGGCCCCGAGCCATAGCGGAATGTCACCTCGTCGAAGCGCAGTTCGCCCCGGATCGCCGGCAGCGAAGCCGCGTCGGGGGCGTCCACGAGGTCGGGCTGCTCGTCGAGCAACTCGAAGATCTTGTCGAGCGCCGCCATTCCCGACTGATAGGTCGTGTACAGCTGGGAGAGCTGCTGGATCGGGTCGAAGAAGTTGTTCAGCGCCGCGATGAACCCGAACACGACGCCGGTCGTGGCGTGGCCGGTGATCGCCTCGATCCCGCCGACGACGAGAATCTCGACGGTGACCAGGGCCGAGAGGAACTCGACCGCGGGGAAGTAGGCCGCGTTCAGGTTGACCGTGGTCATGTTGGCCGCCCGGTTCTCTTCGTTGAGGGCGCGGAACTGCTCGATGTGTCGAGGCTCCTGCCCGAACACGCGAACCACGCGGATCCCCGACAGCGTCTCCTGCAGGTAGCCGGTGATCGTCGCGATCTTCTCCCGGGTCAGGCGGTAGGCGTCGGCGGAGGCGATCCGAAACGCGATGCCCCCGGCAAACAGGATCGGGAGCGCGAGGAAGGTGAGCAGCGCCAGATGGAAGTCGATCACCATCAGGATCACCACCACGCCGATGAGCGTCAGCCCGGACTGGAACAGCGTCGCCATGCCATCCTCGACCAGCTGGTCGAGCGCCTCCACGTCGTTGGTGATGCGCGAGATGATCACCCCGGCCCGGTTGCGCGAGTAGAAGCCGATCGACAGCCGCTGCAGGTGGGTGAACAGCTGCAGCCGGAGGTCCTGGAGCGCCCGCTGCCCGACCCACCCAACGAGGTAGGTCTGCGCGTAGGAGGCCAAGGCATAGATCAGTGCCGAGACCAGGAACGCCACGACGATCAGATCGAGCGAGCCGGTGTTGTGGGGGCGGATTCCGTCGTCGATGGCCAGCTTGGCCAGCGGGGCCGGCGCCAGGGCGGCAGCGGTGGCCGACACGAGCGCCGCCAGCATGGCCAGCACCCGCCAACGATATGGCGTGAGCAGCTGGATCAGCCCGCGCAGCTTGCGCGCCCGGCCACGACCTTGACGGAGTCGCGCCCTCACAGGCCCACCGCCCCGGCCTGCTTGCGGGTCATGAACACCTGGTCGGGCATGCCCTTCTCGACGATCTCCCGGTAGAGCTCGGACTCCTCGAGGAGCTCGTCATGGCTGCCGTGGGAGGCGATGCGGCCGTCCTTGAGCACGACGATCTCGTCGGCCAGCGTGATCGTCGAGAGGCGGTGCGCGATCACGAACGTGGTCCGACCGGTCATCACCTCGCGCAAGGCGGTCTTGATCTCCTGCTCGGTCGAGGCGTCGACCGAAGAGGTGGCGTCGTCGAGCACCAGGATCCGAGGATCGGCCAGCACGGCGCGGGCAATGGCGATCCGCTGGCGCTGGCCGCCGGACAGCGTCAATCCCCGCTCGCCCACGCGCGTCTCATAGCCCTGGGGAAGCCCGGAGATGAAGCCGTCGGCCTGCGCCACCTGGGCGGCGTGCACGACCTCCTCGCGCGTGGCCTCGGGCCGCCCGTAGGCGATGTTCTCGTGCACGGTGGCCGAGAACAGGAACGGATCGTCGGTCACCACGGCGATCTCCCGTCGCAGCGAGACCAGGTCGACCTCGCGCACGTCGGCACCGTCGATCCGCACCGACCCGGTGCTCGCCTCATACAGCCGGGGCAGCAGCGACACCAGCGCGGTCTTGCCCGACCCCATCGCGCCGACCAGCGCCACGGTTGAGCCCGCCTCGATATCCAGATCGACGTCGCGCAGCGCCGGGCGGGTCGTCCCCTCGAAGGTCAGGCCGACCCCGGACAGGGTGACCCGGCCCGAGCCGGCGGGCAGGGGCGGCGCATCCGCCGGCGCGGTGATTCGCGGCGCCCGGTCGAGCACCTGGAAGATCCGGGCCCCGGAGGCGGTGGCCCGCTGCGCGGCGCTCAGCATGTAGCCGAGCGTCCGCATCGGCGAGATCAGCATCAAGAGGTAGCCGTAGAAGGCGGTGAACGCGCCGATGCTCAGCGATCCGTGGATCACTTCGCGCCCGCCGACGAGCAGGATCAGCGCCAGCCCCAGGTTGGGGAGGAAGCTGATCATCGGTGTATAGCGAGCCTGGATCTTGGTCGCGTGGAGCTGCTGGTCGAACACGCGCTGGACGGAGTGCCCAAAGCGCTCGAGCTGGCGCGCCTCCTGTGCGAACGCCTTGACCACGCGCACGCCCGACACGTTCTCCTCGGCCTCGGCGGTCAGCTCGGCGATCCGCTGCTGGGCTTCCTGGAGGGCCGGGCGCGAGTGCTTGCCATAGCGGTTGGCGATCAGCACGACGAACGGCACCGGCGCCAGGGCGAGCGCGGCCAGGCCTGGCTGCAGGGCGAACATGGCCACCGCGGCGAGCGCGATGGTCAGCATCGATTGCGCGATGAAGATCAGTCCGTAGCCGAGGAAGAAGCGGACCGACTGCAGGTCCACGGTCGCGCGCGACATCAGCTGACCGGTCTGCTGGCGGTCGAAGAAGCCCAGCTCGAGCCGCTGGAGGTGCGCATAGAGCGTGTTGCGCAGGTCGAGCTCGACGCCCAGCGACACGCGTCCGGCGACCAGACGGCGCGCCGCGCTCAGGCCGAG
>JAFAYP010000501.1 GCA_019240305.1 Solirubrobacterales bacterium | reverse complement strand
CCAGCCGGACAACATGACCGAGACGCTGCTGTATCTGGCGCTGCATCTCGCCGGCCTCGCACCCGCGCCCGAGCTCGATGAGGCGCTCCGGCCGAAGTGGCTGTTCGGGCGCACGGTGCGCGAGAGCTGCAACCGCGCGGGGTTCAGCGAGCAGGGAGAGTTCGCCACCGAATACGGCTCCGATCACCGCTGCCTGGTCAAGCTCGGATGCAAGGGGCCGGTGGTCAAGTGCAATGTGCCGGTGCGCGGCTGGGTCAACGGCGTGGGCGGCTGCCCGAACGTCGGCGGCATCTGCATGGCCTGCACGATGCCCGGGTTCCCGGACAAGTACATGCCGTTCATGGACGAGGATAAATGGGGCGGCGTCGCCGCGGACGTCATGAAGTTCTCCTACGGCCCGATCGTCCGCTTCATGCGCAGGCGGCACATCAAGACCAACTTCGACGTGGAGCCGGAGTGGCGCAAACGCGGCAGGGAACTCACCACCGGCTATGTCAAGCGGTGGTAACGGGTGTCCGAATCATCCCCGGTAAGCGAATCTTGAGGAGACACACCAATGGCGACTGAGACGCCCGAACAGCAGCGGGTGATGGTCAAAGAGATGTCCTGGGACCCGATCACGCGGATCGTTGGGAGCCTGGGGATCCACACCGAGATCGACTTCACCAACCAGCAGGTGCTCAAGTGCTACAGCACCTCGATGATCTTCCGCGGCTTCGACATCTTCATGAAGGGAATCGATCCGCGCGACGCCCACTTCATCACGAGCCGGATCTGCGGCATCTGCGGCGACAACCACTGCACCTGCTCGTGCCTGAACCAGAACATGGCCTACGGGGTGAAGCCACCGCCCCTCGGTGACCTGGCCTTCAACCTGGCCGAGACCGCGGATTACATCTTTGACCACGCGATCTTCAACGACTGCATGGCCAACGTCGACTTCTGCGAGCAGATGGTCAAGGAGACCAACCCGACCCTGCTGGCCAAGGCGGAGAACACTCCGGCTCCCGGACAGGACATCCACGGCTACAAGACGATCGCCGACATCATGCGGGCGCTGAACCCGTTCACCGGCGAGTTCTATCTCGAGACGCTGCACGTGGCCCGGTACACCCGTGAGATGTACTGCCTGTTCGGCGGTCGGCACACCCACCCCTCGACGATCATGCCCGGCGGCTGCAGCGCAGACATCACTCATCAGACGTGCACCGACTACTACGTGCGGCTGATGCGCTACTTCGACTACGTCAAGCGCAGCGTGCCGATGCACGACGACCTGTACGACTTCTTTCTCCGAGAGCTGCCGGGCTACGACATGGTCGGCTTCCGCGAAACGAACCTGGTCAACTGGGGCTCGTTCGATGACCCCGACTACGTCGACTACGACTACCGCAACATGACCAACTGGGGTCGCAAGCGCTACATCACCCCGGGCGTGGCGATCGGCGGCGAGTTGATCTCCACCGATCTGGTCGAGATCAACCTGATGATCCGGATCTTGCTCGGCAGCTCGTACTTCGACAGCTGGGAGAACGAGCCGACGTTCGTCACCCACGACCCGCTCGGCAACCCGGTGGACAAGAACCATCCGTGGAACAAGGTCACGCTCCCGCGGCCGCAGAAGCGCGACTTCACCGAGAAGTACACGTGGGTCGTCTCACCCCGCATCTATGACAAGCGGACCGACACGCACGTGTGCTGTGACACCGGCGGCGGCCCGTTTGCCCGCCAGTGGTGCACCGCCAAGGCGGGGCTGGTCGACTTCGGCTATGCCAAGGCCACCGGTCACTCGATCCAGATGGTGCTCCCGCGCTCGCCGAACATGCCCGAGATGGAGCTCGAGTGGAACGTGCCGGAGAAGTCCAACGCCGTCGAGCGCGATCGCGCGCGTACCTATCACCAGGCCTACAGCGCGCTGATTGCGCTGCACTGCCTCGAGCGCGCGATGAAGGAGGTCCAGGCGGGACGGACCAAGAGCTGGAATAGCTTCAAGGTTCCGGAGACCGCGGTCAGCTGCGGCTTCCACGAGGCGGCGCGCGGCGTGCTCTCCCATCACATGGTCATCCAGGAGGGCAAGATCGCCAACTACCAGCCGTATCCGCCGACCCCGTGGAACGCCAGTCCGCGCGACGTTTATGGCACACCCGGGCCCTACGAGGACGCCGTGCAGAACACGCCGATCTTCGAGGAGAACGGACCGGACAAGTTCAAGGGCATCGACATCATGCGTGCGGTGCGCTCGTTCGACCCGTGCCTGCCGTGCGGCGTGCACATGTACACCGGCGCCGGCAAGGTCCGCAAGGTCATGCACACCCCGACGGCGTTGTGTTAGCCGGATGGACGTCGAACAGCTCGTCGAACGCGTCCAGGGTCTCCAGGCGCAGCTCGAGTCGAGTCCCGATTCGGCGACGCGCGAGCTTGCCGATCAGCTGATCGCCGCGGTGGTGCAGATGTATGGCGCCGGACTCGAGCGGATCCTCGACTCGTTGCTCGAGGCGGGGCCGGAGGGCGAGCGGATCGTCGCCGCGCTGCCCGCCGATCGGCTGGTGGCGACGTTGCTGTTGATCCACGGCCGGCATCCGGTTGCGCTCGAGCAGCGGGTCCAGGATGCGCTCGACTCGGTGCGTCCGTACATGGAATCCCACGGCGGAAATGTCGAATTGCTCTCGCTGGAGAACGGCGTCGCGCGGATCCACCTTCAGGGAAGCTGCTCGGACTGCTCGGCCTCCTCGGTCACCCTCGAGCTGGCGATCAAGCAGGCGCTCGAGGAAGCCGCGCCCGATCTCGAAGGCCTCGAGGTCGAGGGGGCGAACGTCCCGCCCTCCGGGGGCTCGGACTCCGTGTGGATCGACCTGGAGTCGGTCGCCGATCTTGCCGACGGATCGCTGGCGGCGGTCAGCGTCGTGGGCCGTGAGCTGCTCGTGGCCAACGTGGACGGCGCTCTGCTGGCCTATCGCGACTGCTGCGCGAGCTGCGGCGCGCCGCTGCACGGCGGTTTGCTGCTCGCCGGCGCACTGTCGTGTCCGGAATGCGCACGGTCGTTCTTCCTACCCACCGCCGGGCGCTCGATGGACGACGAGCGGATTCAGCTCGAGCCGGTCCCGCTGCTGCGCGAGGATGGGCGGGTGAGGGTGGCGCTGGCGCAATGAGCGACGGCCGGCGGCTGCTTGACGATGCGGTGGCGGCCCGCCGCCGCGCCGGGGTGGTGTCGGGACTCAGGGGGCTGGCCCGCTCCCCGACGCGCACCTCGGTCGCCCGGTCTGCGGACACCGAGGTCTGCGACCTGTGCGGCGTCGGCATCCCCGAGGACCACCGCCACCTGCTGGCGCTCTCGGAGCGTCGGATCGTGTGCGCCTGCGAGGCGTGCTGGGCGATGCGCTCGGGCGAGGGCGACTACCGGCCGACGGGCATGCGGACGCTGTGGCTTAAAGGCCTCGAGGTCCCGGACGATCTGTGGGCCAGCTTCCAAATCCCGATCGGGCTGGCCTTCTTCATGGCCTCGACCGTCACGTCCTGCGTGGTCGCGATGTATCCGAGCCCGGGCGGCGCGACCGAGTCAGAGCTGCACTTCGAGACCTGGAGCCGGATGCGCGAGCTCAACCCGGTGCTCGACGGGCTCGAGCCGGACATCGAGGGCCTGATCGCCAATCGGCTGGTCGATCCACCGCTCTACGTGATCGCGCCGATCGACCGCTGCTATGAGCTGACCGGCACGATCAAGGCGCACTGGGAGGGCATCAGCGGCGGTCCCGGCGTGGAGGTGGCGGTCAGCCAGTTCTTCGAGACGCTCCGCGACCGCGCGGTTCCGGCATGACCGTCGAGATCCACACCGAGCCGACGGGCCCGGAGGAGCGGGACGGTCCGCGCGAGGTCGACTTCGCGGTCACCGGCGCCCGGCCCGTCAAGTACGCGGCCGCGCCGATGCTGGCGCTCGACCTCCAGGTCACCGAGGCGGACGGCGCGCCCGTGTACATGATCGCGCTCACGATTCAGCTCATGATCGAGCCGGCACGCCGCAGCTACGACGACGCCACCCGCGAGCGTCTGGTCGAGCTGTTCGGCGCGCCCGAGCGGTGGGCGGTCACCACGCGCAGCCTGGTGTGGGCCAAGCTCGACGTGATCGTCCCTGCCTTCACCGGGACGACCACGGTCTCGGTCCCGCTCGCGTGTCACTACGACCTCGAGCTCGCCGCGGCCAAGTATCTGCACTCGCTCCCCGATGGGGTGGCGCCACTGGCCCTGCACTTCAACGGCATGATCTATTACCCGGCCGACGATGGCGGGCTTCAGATGGCGCTGATCCCGTGGTCGAAGTCGATCGACTTCCGAATGCCGGTGGCGGTATGGCGGGAAACGATCGAGCACTACTACCCCGGCACCGCGTGGGTGGCGGTGCGCGCGGACACCTTCGAGGCGCTCCAGCGGGCGAAGCTCGCGCGCGGCCTGGCCACCCTCGACGCCTGCATCTCCGACCTGCTCGACGATGGCTGACCAGGCTCTCGAACGGCTCGTCGATTCGCTGTTGTGGGAGGGCTATGCGCTGTACCCGTACACCCCGGGCGCCACCAAGAACGCCACCCCGACGCCGTTCGGGATCGTGTACCCGTCGGCCTACGCGGCCGGCTGCCCGGGTGCCTTCGACCACGCGCGGCTCGAGTGCGTGGCCGACCCGGGGCCCGGCGCCACCCTGACGGCCACGCTGCGCTATCTGACGGCGCGCGGCGAGCGCCACGAGGCCACTGAGCGCCGCGTCGAGCTCGGCCCGGTGCCGCTTGGCGAGCGGGTCAGCACGCAATTCGGCGGCGGCCGCTTCACCGTGCGCTCGGAGCCCCGCGGCGACGGGTCGCTGTTCGTTCGCTGCTGCGTGCACAACACGCGCGAGGCGCCGGCCGGACTCGACCGCGCCGGCGCGCTCCAGCGATCGCTGATCTCGACGCAGGTCCTGGTTCGGATCTCGGCCGGACGTTTCCGCTCTCCGCTCGACGGCGCCCCGACCAGCGTCAACACGTATCCGGTACTGGCGAGCGACGCCGACGACGTGGTCCTCGGAACCACCTACGTCCTGCCCGACCACCCCCAGATCGCGCCCGAGAGCCGCGGCGCGCTGTTCGACTCGACCGAGATCGAAGAGGCGCTGTTGCTGCACATCCAGGTGTTGAGCGACGAGGACCGGGCCGAGATCGAGCGCGCCGATCCGGCCGTGCGCGAGATGATCGGGCGCGCGGCCTCGGCGACCCCGGAGGACATCATCGCGCTGCACGGCCGTGTCGAGATCCGCGACCCCGAGACGCTCGCGCCACCGGCCGAGCCGCCCAACCTGCCCGACCCGGCCGCCGGCCAGCTTTACGCAATCGTCGACGGCGTGCGGTTCGCACGCGGCACCAAGGTGCTGATTCGTCCCGGGCCCGAGGCCGACATCCAGGCGCGGATGCTCGACGGTCGTGCGGCGACGGTCGAGCGGATCCTCACCGATTACGACGGCAAGACCCACCTCGGCGTGACCATCGACGAGGACCCGGGCCGCGATCTGATGCGCGAGACCGGGCGCTTTCTGTACTTCTTTGCCCCCGAGCTGGAGGTGGTCGAGACATGACCGAGGAGCCGCTGCGCAGCATCCTGATCGCCGGCGTCGGCAACGCCTGGCTTCGGGACGACGGGTTCGGGGGGGAGGTGGCCAGACGCCTGGCCGAGCTCGAGCTGCCCGCGGGCGTCGAGGTCATGGACGCCGGAACGGGCGGGCTCGATCTGGCCTACGAGGTCATGCGCGGCTACGACGCGCTGGTCATCCTCGACGTCTCGAGGCAGGGTGGTGAGCCCGGGACTCTGTACGTGATGGAGCCCGACGAGGAGTCGGTCCCCGGCGGGATCGAGGACGGCGATCAGGTCAACCCGCACGCGATGGATCCGCAGACCGTGCTGCGGTTCGTGAAGTCGGTCGGGGCCTGGCCCGGGCGCCTCGTGGTGATCGCCTGCGAACCTGTGGACGTTGAGGAGATGGGCTGGGGCCTGTCGGAGCCCGTCCGGGACGCCATCGAGCGGGCCGTGGATCTCGTCCTCGAGACGGTTGCGGAGCTGCGCGCCAGTGCACGAGCTCTCCCTTAGCAGCGCGATCGTCAACACCGTCGCCAAGCACGCCGAAGGGCGGCGCGTCACGGTCGTGGAGCTCCGCGTCGGCACGCTTCGCCAGGTGATCCCCGACACGCTCGAGTTCTACTTCGAGTTCGTGGCCCGCGGCACGTTGTGCGAGGGAGCCCGGCTAAAGCAGGAAGTGATCGACGCGCGGCTTCGGTGCAACGGGTGCGGGCACGAGTGGGAGATCGAGATTCCGGCCTTCCGCTGCCCGGAGTGCGCAGGTGGCGACGTCGAGATCGCCAGCGGCAATGAGTTCGAGGTTGAGGCAATCGAGGTCGAGGAGGCACAGTGCATCGGACAAAGGTGAGGATCGTCGAGGACGCACTCGACGCCAACAACACGATCGCGAGCGCCAACCGGGCGGACTTCGACCGGGCCGGCGTCAAGGTCGTCAACTTCATGGGCGCCCCGGGCGCCGGTAAGACAGCGCTGCTCGAGCGCGTGGTGGCGGACTTGCGCGGCGTCCGCGTCGGCGTGCTCGAGGGCGACGTAGAGGGCTCGATGGACGCCGACCGGCTGGCCCACCTGCACGTGCCGGTGACCCAGCTCAACACCGGGGCCGGCTTCGGCGGCGAGTGTCATCTCGACGCGAACATGGTCCGCTCGGCGATGCCCGCGCTCGCGCTCGAGGAGATCGATCTGCTGCTGGTCGAGAACGTCGGCAACCTCGTGTGCCCGGCCGAGTTCCGGATCGGTGAGAACGCGCGCGTGATGGTGAGCGCTATCACCGAGGGCGAGGACAAGCCGCTCAAGTACCCACTGATGTTCCGGGCCTGCGAGCTCGTGATCGTCAACAAGGTCGATCTGCTCCCACATCTGGACTTCGACCTCGACAAGCTGCTCTACAACATCGACGCAGTACACCCGGACGTGGAGACGATCGTCGTCAGTGCCCGGTCCGGCCAGGGCGTCGAAGCGTGGCGCGAGTGGCTGTTGCGGATCGCGGCGCACGCTCCGCAGGAGGCGATCGCTTGACGGTCGCCGCGCTGCTCTCTGAGCGAACGGAGTGCAATGCGCGGTTCTTCGAGGAGTCGGCCGGGAGGCTGGCTCGGCTGTGTCATCGGATGGCCGAGCGGTTCGCCCGCGGGGGCCGGCTGATCGCGTTCGGCCGCGCACCGGCTGCCCGGTCGGACGCACGACATGTCGCGGTCGAGTTCGTGCATCCAGTGATCGTCGGCAAGCGGGCGCTGCCGGCGATCGGGCTCGCCGGCGAGGGTGGCGACCTCGCCGGCCAGGTTGCGTTGATCGCGGCTCCAGATGACGTCGCGATGGGCTTCGGCACGGAGTGCGACGACGCGGTCGCGCTGGCGCGGACGCGCGGCTGCCTGACGATCGCGTTTGCGCCAGCCGGCGCGGAGTGGGAGTTCGAGCCGCCGACATCTGACCCATACGTCCGACAGGAGTTGATCGAGACGCTCTACCACGTGCTGTGGGAGCTCGTGCACGTGTTCTTCGAGCATCGGGGCCTGCTCGAGGGGCGCCGCGAGCGCCGCGTGCACGATGCCGGCGCGTCGAGCTTCCTCTATCCGTTCCTCGACGAGCGCGAGACCGATCTCGAAGCGGTAATCGACGATGTCCGCCGGTCGGTGCTGATGAAGGCCGCCGAGATCGGGGCCCTGCGCGAACAGACGTTGACCGACAACGCTGCCGTGCTGGCAGAAGCCGCCGGCGCGCTCCGTGCGAGCTTCGCGCGCGGCGGCAAGCTGCTCGCCCTCGGGAACGGCGGTTCGGCCACCGACGCCATGGACGTCGTCGCGGACTTCCGCGCCGGCGATCGTCCGGCGATCGACCTGACCGAGGATCCGGGGATCCTGACCGCAATCGCGAACGACATCGGCGTCGAGGCGATCTTCTCACGTCAGGTGATCGCCTACGGCGGACGTGGGGACGCGCTTCTCGCACTTTCGACGTCGGGTAACTCGGGCAACGTGATCCACGCGCTGGCCGAGGCCCGCCGGCGCGGCCTCTTGACAATCGCGATGGTGGGCTATGACGGCGGACGCGTCGTCGCGGAAGGGCTCGCCGATCACGCCGTGGTCACGCGCTCGGAGCACATCCCGCGGATCCAGGAGGCTCAGGCGAGCGCGTATCACGCGCTCGTGGAGCTGGTGGGGTGACCCTCGTCGGCCGCGCGCGACTGATGGTGCGGGTGACCGGCACCGTGCAGGGCGTGGGCTTTCGCCCGTATGTCTACCGGCTCGCCGGTGAGCTCTCGCTGGGCGGCTATGTGCTCAACGACGCCCACGGCGTCCTGATCGAGGTCGAAGGCAGTGCGACGGACGTCGACCGGTTCCTAATGCGCCTGCCGTCCGAGGCGCCGCCGCTGGCCGCGCTCGAGCGGGTGGCGGTCGACGACCGCGAGCCGTGCGGCGAGGCATCGTTCGCAATTCGGGAGAGCATCGGCGGTTCCGTGCCCGACGCGCCGGTCACCCCCGACACCGCGACCTGCGGGGACTGCCTGCGTGAGCTATTCGATCCCGCGGATCGCCGATTTCGCTACCCGTTCATCAACTGCACGAACTGCGGCCCGCGGTTCACGATCGTGCGGGGCGTGCCGTACGACCGCCCATTGACGACGATGGCGCCGTTCACGATGTGCGCTGAGTGCCGGGCCGAGTATGAGGACCCGGCTGACCGGCGCTTCCACGCTCAGCCGAACGCATGCCCGCTCTGCGGCCCCTCGCTCTCCTTGCTGGGCGCCGACGCGCAGGTGCTCGCCGGCGATCCTCTCGAGTCGGCCGCGATCGCGCT
>JAFAYP010000211.1 GCA_019240305.1 Solirubrobacterales bacterium | reverse complement strand
GATCCTCCTCGCCCTGGGGGGCATCCACGGGCCATCCGAGATGGCCCACGCGGTCGCCTACCAGTTCTCGCGCGGCTCGCTGCAGTCGGTGTGGAGCGCCCTGGGGATCGAGTCGCTCCAGCCGCTCGGGCAGGCCGCCGTCCTCGGATTGATCGCCGGCGCGGTCGTGAAGCTCCGCCGCGAGCCCGACCTCGCCCGTGATCGTGCCCGGATGGCCGCGCTCAGCGCGTCGATCCTGATCGGGCTGCAGCTGTCGGCCGACTACTGGGCGTTCCTGTATCTGGTCTGGATGGTGCCGCTCGTGTGCTACGCGCTGTACGCCGAGCAGACGGAGGCGGAGCTCGCCGACGCGCGGGTGAGCATCCCGCGCGCGCTCGATCCGGCGCCGGCGCCGGCGCGATGAGCGCCACCGCTGGGACGGCCGGCGTCGCCCGCACGCCGCCGCTCGCACGCGTGCTGGCCGCCGCGGGGCGCGCGCCGGTCCCGCTCCGGGCGTTCCTCGCCTCGCGGCTGCTCGTGCTGTGCGCCGGTGCCGCCGGTGCCATGACCGTTCCGCTGCGCACGGGGTGGTGGCCGTCGGACGACCCGTTGCGGCTGAGCGAGCGTCTGGGATCGGTGGGCAACGTGCTCGCCGCCTCGGCGGTCAGATGGGATTCGATCCACTACCTCCAGACCGCCCAGCACGGATACACGAGCGCCGCCTCGACCGTCTTCTACCCGCTGTATCCGCTGCTCGTGCGCGTCCTCGGGACCGGCCTCGGCTCGGATGTCGGCGCCGGCGTGCTGATCTCGCTGGCCGCGCTGGCCGTCGCGCTCATCCTGCTTCACCGCCTGACCGAGCTCGAGCTGGGGCGCCGCGCGGCGGACGTCACCGTGATGCTGCTCGCCTTCGCCCCGCTGTCGTTCTACTTCAGCGCGGTCTACACCGAGTCGCTCTACCTGGTCCTGTCCGTCGGGTCGGTCTACGCCGCACGCCGAGGACGCTGGAGGCTCGCCGGCATCCTCGGCGGACTGGCCGCCGCCACGCGCGTGACCGGCATCGGCCTGGTGCTCCTGCTCGGTCTCATGTACGTCAAGGAGCGCGGGGTCGATCGGCACCTGGCCTGGCTGGCCGCCATACCCGCGGGACTGCTCGCCTATCTGGGCTTCACGGCCGCGAAGGGCTATGGCTTCACGGCGCCGTTTGCCGGGGAGGGCAGCGCCCAGTACCACCACCAGATGGCCGGGTCGCTGCAGACCGTCGTGTCGGCCGTCCGGGCCGCCGCCTCCGGCGCGCGCGCACTCCTCAGCCAGCCCCTCTACCAGCCGTCGCTCGGCGGGCCGTTCGCGCCCAGCACCGACAGCATCCTGCTGCTCGTCGTGCTCGCAGTCGCGATCGTCACGCTGGTCTGGGCCTTCCGCCGGCTTCCGATCGCCTACGGCATGTACTCGCTGGCCGTGCTGCTGGTCTGCACCTGGAGCCCGGTGGATGGCCAGCCGCTCAAGTCGTTCGATCGCTATGCGCTCACGATCTTCCCGCTGTGGATGGCCGCCGGCGCGTGGCTCTCAGAGCGCCGCCGGGTCCGGCCGGTGCTGCTGGTGAGCGCGGGGTTGCTCGCGTTCTGGACCTTCCAGTTCGCCACCTGGGCATGGGTGGCGTGAGATCCAGCCGTCCGCGTGAGGGCATCAGCGGCTTCGACGGGCTCCGCGCGATCGCGGCGCTGACCGTGCTGAGCTATCACGTCGCGCTGGCCAACGGGCTGACCCGCGCCGGCTGGCTCGCCCCCGCATGGTCGGAGCTGAAGGGTGGTGTCGCGATCTTCTTCGTGATCTCGGGCGCGCTGCTGTACCTGCCCTACGCTCGGGCGGTGCGTGACCGCACCGGGCTCCCGGACTGGCGGGGCTACGCGCGCCGGCGAGCCGTACGGATCCTGCCGGCGTACTGGGTCGCGCTGACCGTGGTGGCGGTCGGGCCGTTCCACGCGCGGGTGCTCGGCGCCGACGCCGGGAGCTACTACGGCCTGTCGCAGATCTATCTGCCGCGGACCCTGTTCGGCGGGATCGGGGTGGCGTGGAGCCTGTGTGTCGAGATGACCTTCTACGCGCTCCTGCCCCTGTTCGCCGCCCTGGCCGCGCGCCTCGCAACCGGCCGCGGCGGGCCTACTGCCGCGCGAACGCAGATCGCGTTGATCGCAGCGGCCGGCCTGGGGTCGCTCGCGCTTCGCTACGTCATTGCGGGTTCCGTGCGCGCTCCGACCGGCGGCGCGACGCTGATGGTCTCGCTCCCCGGCCTCATGGACTGGTTCGCCGTCGGGATGTCGCTCGCCGTGCTGAGGGCGGGTCTCGAAGCCCGCGACTCGCGCAGCGCCTGGACGCACGCGGTCGGGCGCCGACCAGGGTGGTGCGCCCTCCTCGCCCTCGGCGCGTTCGCGGCCGGGCTGCCGTGGCAGCACGGTGACACGTTCCTGCCCTGGTATGGGGTGGCGACGCACATCGCGCTCGGCGTCGGTTCCGGACTGCTCGTGCTGTCGGTGATCGTGCCGCGTCCGGACGCAGCCCGCTCGCGCCGGCGCGTCCTCAGCCATCCACTACTCACGTGGGTCGGAACGATCTCGTACAGCATCTACCTGTGGCATCTGTCCGTGCTCCAGCTGATCGCTCCGCATCTGGCGCACTCCGGATCACTGGCCGCCGCCGCCCTGACCTGGCTGGCCGTGGTAGGCGGCGCGGTCGCGTGCGGCGCGGCCAGCTGGTACTTCGTCGAGCGGCCTTTGCAGCGATTGTTTGCCGCGCGCCGGCGAGATCAGACCGGCGGCGGGACGCCTGGACATATGACCGAAAGCCACGTGGCTGTCCAGTCGACGGTTGATCCCCTCAACTCGTCGCGGGTAGCGGTCGATCACTTGGCCTGAGCCACCATGGGGTATGCCAAGGGAAAATCTGTTGTGGGCCTCGACATCGAGCCCGGCTATGTCGCCGCCGTCGAGTCCCGCCCGGGTCATGTGACGGTCGAGCGCGCGGCCAGCGCCCAGCTGCCGGCCGGCATCGTCCGTGACGGCGAGGTCGTCGACGTCGAGACGCTGGCCTCCTCGCTGCGCGACCTGTTCGCCGCCCACAAGCTCGGCAAGCGCGTCCGCCTGGGTGTGGCCAACCAGCGCATCGTCATGCGCACGCTCGACCTCCCGCCGCTCAAGGGAGCCAAGGAGATCAGCTCGGCCATCCGCTTCCAGGCTCCCGATCACATCCCGATGCCGCTCGAGCAGGCGGTGCTCGAGCATCACTCGCTCGGGATCGTCGAGACGCCCGAGGGCCCGCGCACCCGCGTCGTGGTCGTAGCTGCGCGCCGCGACATGATCGAGCGACTGCTCGACGCGACCCGCAAGGCCGGGCTGCGCCCGGTGGGGGTCGACCTATCGGCGTTCGCGATGATCCGCGCGCTCTACCGCCCGGAGCTGAGCGGCCACACGCTCTACACGAGCGTCGGCGGCCTGACCAACCTGGCCGTCGCGGTCGATCACACCTGCGCCTTCACCCGCGTCGCCGGCCAGGGGATCGAGTCGATCGCCAGCGAGCTGGCCGAGCGCCGCGCGCTCACCCTCGAGCACGCCCACGGCTGGCTGCGCCATGTCGGCCTGCTGACGCCGGTGGACGAGATCGAGGGGGAGGCCGACATCGTGCTCGAAGCGCGGGAAGTGCTGGGCGACGGTGTCCGCCGCATCGCCGACGAGGTTCGCAACTCGCTTGACTTCCTGGCCATGACCGACGCCTCGGCGGTCGTCGAGCGCGTCGTGCTGACCGGCCCCGCCGTTGCCATTCCCGGCTTCCCGGAGCGGCTCGGTGAGCAGGTCGGCCTGCCGCTCGAGGTAGGCGTCGTCCAGGAGAGCTCGCCCGGCGGGTTCGGAGGCATCGACGCCGGGCGGCTTGCCGTCGCGGCCGGCCTGACCGTGGAGGAGATCCCGGCATGAGGGCCGTAAACCTCATCCCCGCGGACTCGCGCGGAGGCTCGCGCAGCCGCGGACCGTCGACCGGCATGCAGGTCCCGGCCTATGTGCTGCTCGGCTTCCTGGCCGCCGCGCTCGCCCTGGTCACGGTCTACGTGCTGACCAACAACTCGATCGGCTCGCGTACGGCGACGCTCGCCAACCTGAAGACCGAGGTCTCCCAGGAGCAGGCGGCAGTGGCGCGACTCGGTGAGTTCACCAAGTTCGCCCAGCTTGCCCAGACCCGCATCAGCACGGTTCAGTCGATCGCCACCGCGCGCTTTGACTGGCACGGAGCGTTGTCTGACCTGGCCAGGGTCATCCCGGCCAACACGACGCTCCAGTCGGTGGTCGGCACGGTCGTCCCGGGCGCCACCTCCGGGGGTAGCGGCAGCGGCGGCACGGGCTCCATCCGCAGCGACATCCCGGCACCGGCCTTCGAGCTGAGCGGCTGCACCCGCTCGCAGGATGACGTCGCCAAGCTGATGTCGCAGCTGCGTCTGATCAACGGCGTCACCCGGGTCACGATCAGCGACTCGCAGATGTCGAACGGCTCGTCCGCACCGTCGAGCAGCGGCTCGACTCAAGGCTGCGGCGCCAACTCTCCCAACTTCGACCTCGTGGTGTTCTTCTCGCCCGTGGCCAACGCCGGCCCGGCCGGTGTCACCTCGGTGGCGGGTCTCAGCACCACCACGACGAGCGCCGGAGGCACCCAGTGACCGGCCGCGACCGCATCGTGATCATGGTCGTGCTCGCGCTGGGCGCGGTGGTCGCCGGGTGGATGCTGGTGATCTCGCCCAAGCGCCAGGAGGCCTCGAGCCTCAGCACGCAGATCAGCGCCCAGCAGAGCCAGCTCGACACGGCCCGCAGTCAGCTGGCCGCGGGGGAGGCCGCGCGCTCCGCGTTCGCCGGGCAGTACGAGCAGCTCGCCAAGCTCGGCGAGGCCGTTCCGCCCGACGATGACGTCCCGTCGCTGATCTATCAGGTGCAGAACGCCGCGCAGGGGGCCAAGGTGAGCTTCCGTGGCCTGCAGCTCGGCAATTCGGCGGCCAGCAGCTCGAGCTCGTCGTCGAGCTCCAGCTCGAGCTCCAGCTCGAGCTCCGCGGCGAGCGCGGCCTCGCAGCTTCCGCCGGGTGCGGCGGTCGGCGCGGCCGGGCTGCCCACCGAGCAGTTCACCTTCACGCTCAGCGGCAACTTCTTCCGTCTCGCGGACTTCTTCAACCGCCTGCAGAGCTTCGTCACGGCCCGCGGGAGCACCCTGCTCGTCAGCGGCCGCCTGATGACCATCAACGGCATCTCCCTCGCCCCGGCCGCCACCGGGTTCCCCCAGATCACGGCCAGCATCTCCGCGACGACCTACATCGTCCCGGCGACCCAGGGCGCGCTCGGCGGGGCCAGCCCGGCCGGCCCGGGCACCTCGTCATCGCCGCAGGCCTCCACGTCCTCGTCCTCCACCGGCACGCCCAGTGCCGCCATCTCCTCACCCCTCCGATGAACGCCCTGACCAACCTGATCAAAGAACTGCGTGAGCGCAAGCTGTGGCCGATCGCCATCGGGCTGATCGTCGCCCTGGTCGCCGTGCCCGTGCTCCTGTCCAAGCAGGCCCCCACCAACCTGGTCACCCAGCCGACCGGCGGCCTGCCCTACTCGACCGGAACCGCGCTGCCGGCGATCTCCATCAAGACCACGCCGGCCGCGTCGAAGCTGGCCGGATCCGGGCGAAACCCCTTCACCCCGCAGGACGTCGCCACCACCGCCACCACCACGACGACCACGACGACCTCGACTACGGCCTCGCCCTCGACGGGCGCGAGCACCGGGTCCACGGGGTCATCGACCTCTTCGCCCTCCTCCGGAGGGTCCACGACTCCGAGCACTCAGAGCTCCACGCCCCCGGCGACCACGACGCCCCAGACCCTGACCCCGCCCACGCCCACGCCCGCGCCCCCGGCGCCGGCCGGCCTGACCGCGAAGCAGTCCTACGAGGTGTCGCTGGCCATCACCGACTCGAACGGTGGCGTGAACACGATCGATCCGCTCGAGCGCCTGAGCGTCCTGCCCGGCGTCCAGCAGCCGCTGCTGGTCGAGCTCGGCGTGCTCCAGGGCGGCAAGCAGGTGCTGTTCGCCATCGAACCGGGCGCCGCGGTCAGCGGTCCCGGCACGTGCACCCCCGGCCCGATCGACTGCGAGGTTCTGTCGCTGTCCCCCGGCCAGACCGAGGGTGTGTCCAAGCAGACCGCCACCGGCACGACCGGCGTAGCCGAGTTCGCGGTGAACGCGATCAGTGCCGTCGACCATCCCACGGTCGCTGCCGCCGACCAGGCGCGCCGCAAGGCCTCCGAGGCCGGACGTGAGCTGCTCGCCAATACCACGCTGGGCGCGGTTTCCCTGTTCCCGTACGACCCGAATGTCGGCGCTGTCGTCGACCTGCGCAATTTGACGGTTGGAGGTTGATGATGCGCCGTTATTCGCTCACTGCTCGTCGGCTGATCATCGTGATCGCCGCGACCTTCGTCGCCTCGCTGACCGCGACGGCAGCGGCGCAGGCGGTAGTCGTCAACGATGGCGGCATCGACTACGGCGTCGCGCTCGTGCCCAGCGGCCCCGCGAGCCCCGGCGTCCTGCCGTCCGGCCTTCAGGTGCCAAATCCCAGCGGTAGTTGCTACGACCCATCGCTGGCGCCGGACCTGACCTGGCAGACCCACGGGGTCGTCTCACCGCTCTGCTACCACGGGGGCGCGGTGCTTCCCGGCAACGAGACGTACGTCCTCACCTGGGATCCATACCGGAGCTACTGGCCGACCACCAAGCAGTACGTCGAGCAGTTCCTGAGCGACGTCGCCGTCTCGAGCGGCAATTTCGGATCGCCTTTCGCGGTCACGCCCCAGTACGCGGGCACCAACGGCCGGGCCGGCAACATCTCGCTGTTCGCCGGCGGATGCACCGACTACGGCAATCCGACGGGTGACCCGAGCGCCGGAGGCTATACGTGCCAGTTTGGCGCCAACCGCTCCAGCGGCACCGGTACCAACTACCCGCTCGATGATCCCAATATCGGGCACAACGACTGCCAGGTCTCGGGCGCCAACGCGTGGGGCCCAACTTCAAACGGCCCCCTCAACACCGGAGCGGCCAACACCGTGTGCCTGACCGACAGCGACATCAAAACGGAGCTCCAGAGGATGCTTCCGCAGATGGGGCTGCCAGGAGGAAACGCGGTCAAGGATGGAGTACAGCTGCAGCCGCTGGTCGATGTGCTGCTTCCGTCGGGTGTCGAGGTGTGCCTCGATTCCGCCGGCCACGTGTGCTCGGCTAACAGCAATTCCGCGAGCCCGACGCAGGCGCAGTTCTGCAGCTACCACTCTCAGGTCCAACTGGGCAACCAGGAGATCACCTACGTGGTCCAGCCGTGGACTGCACAGTGGGGTCAGGGGGTTGGCTGCGACGATTCCGACGCCCCAAACATCACCCTCCCGGTCGACGTGAACAAGCTAGCCCAGCAGGTCGCGGATAAGCTTGTGAGCCCGCTCAGCCAAGCCGAGCTCGGGGCGATCACCGATCCCGGCCTGGACGGCTGGTACGGGTACAACAGCACGGAGAACGGCGCAGAGATCAACGACAACGGCTGCGCACAGCTGGGCGGCAGCGGGCTGGACAACGTCACTATCAACGGCACGACCTACGCGCTCCAGCGCGAGTTCAACAACGCGGGCGCGATCGAGACCGATCCCAACGCACTCCCCTGCACGCCCGTCGTGCTACTGAGCCCTACCTTCGTCGTGCCAGGTCCCGTAGAGCCGGGTGACAACGTCCTGTTCGACGGCTCGGTGACGGCGTCGACGCTGATGATCCACAACGGTGACTATTCGTGGAACTTCGGCGATGGCACGACCGGAACCGGCCCGTCCGTGTACCACACCTACGCCAACGGCGGAAACTATCAGGTGACCCTGAGTGTCAAGGACCGTGGCGGCAATACCGCGAGCATCACCCAGACCGTGACGGTGCTGGGCGCCAACGGTCAGCCCGTGCCGAACACCCCTACCTCCGGCGGTAACGGTCCGTCTTCGACCGGAGGGTCGCTCACCGCGCACCTGCAGCTGTTGCCCCAGAGCTTGAAGAACGTGCTGAGGTACGGCATCGCGGTTCGTGTCACCTCGACTCTGCCCGCCAACGGGATCGCCACAGTGTGGATCACCCGCGCCGCCGCCAAGCGGGCCCACATCAACGTCGGCAAAGCTCCGGATGTGCGTATCGGCATCGGGACGGTGTCGTCGGTCCAAAACGGCACCGTGACGCTCCGCCTGCACCTTTCCCGGGCGATGGCCGACAAGCTGGCCCACCTCAGGCACGTCACGATGACGGTGCGCCTAGCCCTCGTGGCCGCCGGCAGCCAGCGTCAGACCGCCGACGCCGCCGGCAGCTACTAGCCCCGCACACCTCCACACCTGCGACCCCGGGCGCCCTTCGGTGGGCTCCCGGGGTCGCTCGCTTTTGAGGGTCGAAACGCTGGGCGGACTTTTTGGGGCCGCTTCGCGGCGTCCCTGGGGCCATGCGGCCCCATCCGGACACGACGCGCCCGGACCGGACGGGGCCGCACGGCCCCACGGACGCCGAGCGAAGCGAGGCCCATCATCGTGTGGCCAACCTGTAACTCGGCGCCCGACGGCGGGTGAATTCCGGTTCAGCGCCCTCGGGCGAGGCCAACCGTGTTCTCGGCCCCGCGGCCGGGTCGAGTTCCGGGTTGGCCGCGAAGAGCCGCGTGCCTAGACGGCGGGCGCGGCGGCCGCGCGGGCGGCGCGAAGCTGGCGCTCGAAGGCCGTGGGCGGCGAGAGGCGCTTG
>JAFAYP010000532.1 GCA_019240305.1 Solirubrobacterales bacterium | reverse complement strand
TCGCTGAGGCCCCGCCACACGTCGTAGATCGACTCGTCGCGGACCCAGCGCAGGATCAGGTTCTGGTGGACCGTGGTCCGGGCCGCGCCGCCGCAGTACTCGCGCATGATCGCCGCCAGACCACGCAGCTGGTCAGGCGTCAGGTCCCCCCGCGTCACCTTGACCTCGACCGTCGAGAAGCCCTGCTGGCGCTGACGCTGGACGTTGGTCTGCACGAAGTGCGTGAACTCCCGGTTGTCGCCATTGGGCGTGGCGAACGTGTGCGGCTTGGCCGGTGCGTCTGCCTCTTCGTCGTACTCGAACAGGATCCTGTCCAAGCTGAAGTCGCGGTCCTGCACCCAATCGCCCTGGAGCTCCTCCTCGACCATGTCCCGGAACGCGTCGATCCCGATCTTGTCGATCAGCACCTTGATCCGGGCCCGGGCTCGGTTGACGCGCAGCCATTCCTGGCGGTCGAAGATCCGCATGCACGCCTCGGTGACCTTCAGGTAATCGCCGTTGTCGAGCTCGACGAAGTCGTACAGGGTGGGCGCCAGCCGCGGCATGATCGACGTGCCGCCGCCGACGCGCACCTCGACGCCCCTGACGCCGTCTTCGTTGACCTTCGGGACGAAGGCCACATCGTGGATCCTGGTGATCGCGTTGTCCTCATCGGTGGCGGCGAACGCAGTCTTCACCTTGCGCGGCATGGCTTGGGTCGTTTCGTGCCGGACGAAGTAGCGCACGTACGCGCCGGCGTACGGGGTGATGTCGAACAGCTCGCCCTCCAGCGTCCCGGCGCGGGGATCGCCGGTCACATTGCGCATGGTGTTGCCGCACCCCTCGCGGCTGGACAGGCCGGCGTCGCCCAGCTCACGGATCAGCGCGGCCGCGTCGGGCAGCGGCACGTGATGCATCTGGATGTTCTGGCGCGTGGTGATGTGACCCTTGCGCAGCGGAACGTACTTCTCGATCCCGTCGGCGAACGCGTCGAGCTGCTCCGGGGTGACGCCGCCGAACGGCAGCTTGACCCGCACCATCTGCACGTCGGGCTGGCGCTGGCCGTAGACGCCCTGCTTCAGGCGGAACTTGATGAACTCGTCGCCCTCGAGTTCGCCCTTCAGAAAGCGCGTGGACTCGGTGTCGAAGTCGTCGAACTCGCGTTCGAGGATCGGGATGATGTGTCCCGGTACGTTCTCGAGTACTTCCGGGTTCTCGAGCGATCCGGTGCGGGCGCTGTGCATCGGGTCTTCCTTCCGGTAGGGGCGGACCACGGAATGTACCAAAACCCAATCGCGTTTCAGGTAATTGCCGGTGATGCGGGGCTTTTCCGGGGTTGGGGCGGCCCCCGGGGACCCTTTGGCTGGGAACGAGGCGGCGGCGCCCGTTGCCTTAAAGCGAGGCTGCGGGCCCGTCCGGCGTCACTCGCGTTCGCGACCGTGACGGAGCGTGCGCACATTCCGGAAAGCGCCAGTGACGCCGGACGGGCGCGCAACCGGAGCGAGGGCCGCGGGATGTGCAGCCGAAGAAACGGCGCCGCGACGGCGGGGGCAGCCGCCGCGGCAGCCGGCGCGCTCTCAACCGGCGCCTAGCGAAGGACCGGCATCGGCTTTGGGGGCTGAGCGATGTCGACCATCGGTGTCGCAGCGGCGAGCGCGAGCGCGGACGCGTCGAAGATCGACGACGCGCCAAGAAGCAGATCTGACCCCATCCGGCGGCCTGTGAGTACAGCCGACCAGCACGACAAGAAATGTCCCCTCAATTTTGCCCCAGACAGTTGACCCCGGCGGATCGCCCGGGGCGGCCCGCCCACCTACTCGACTGGACGCTCGCATACGCGCCGACTCCTGTCAAGCAGCGTGCAGAAAACGAACGCTTACGTCATAGCCAGGGGGCGGGCTCATCCGGCGCGCGGGCCACGCCCTCGTGAAGGGCGGCCCGCTGCCATGGGTTACGGCGAGGCACCCGGGGCGCTGGCAGCGGCGCGGTCTCACGCATGAACCGCTCGAGCGCCGCGACCACCGCGGCCGCCTCCTCCGCGGAGGCGGTGGGGGCGACGATCGTGAGCTTCGGACGGCGGTTCACGGGGTGAGCGTATCGTGCGCGGTCGTGCCCGAGCTGCCTGTCCTGGATCACGACACGGTGCTCCAGGCGGTGCCGCCCGCGACCGCGATCGAGTGCGTGCGGCAGGGCCTTCTGCGCTTCCACGCCGGCGAGTGGGCGATGCCGGCGAAGGTCTATCTGCAGAGCCCGCCGTTCGGCGACTTCCGGGCCATGCCGGCCCGGGGCGACGGGCTCGCCCTGCTCAAGTGGATCACCTCGTTCCCGGGCAATCCTCAGCGCGGGCTGCCCACGGTAAACGGCGTGATCTGCCTGTCGGACGCCGAGACCGGCCAGCCGGTGATGCTGCTCGACGCCCGGTCGGTGACCGCGCTGCGCACGGGCGCGGTGGCCGCCGTGGCCGCGTCCGCACTCGCCCGTTCGGACGCCCGCACGGTGGGGATCGTCGGCTGCGGGCTGCACGGCGCCTGGACGGCGCGCTGCATGGTGGCGGCGGGCTACGGCCTCGGGGTGTGCCATGACCCCCAAGCGGACGCGGCCGCGGCGCTGGCCGGCGAGCTCGACTGGCGCACCGGCACGCCGGCCGAGGCGCTCGCCTGTGATGTCGTGTGCTGCGTGACCCCCGGCAACAGCGTGGTGGTGGACATCGGGAGCCTGCACGCCGGCCTGCATCTGAACATGCTGGGGGCCGACGGGCCGGGCAAGGCGGAGGCGTCGATCGGGGCGGTCGCCTCGTGCGTGCTGTTCTGCGACGAGTGGGAGCAGGCCTCGCACGGCGGCGAGCTGACCGGGGCGATCGAGGCCGGCCTGGTCGCGCGCTCGGACGTGACCGAACTGGGCGCGGTGCTGGCCGGCGACGCGCCGGGGCGACCCGGGGCCGAGTCGGTGACGCTGTTCGACTCGACCGGCCTGGCTATCCAGGACCTGGCGGTCGCGGCGGCCGCGTTCGCCGCATGGGAGGACAACCGGGTCCAGGCGCAAACCGTCCGCCTCTGAAGGAGGCTGCACGAGAAACGGGAAAATACGGCCGGTTTCTCGTGCAGGCTCGAGATTTAGAGCGGGATGTTGCCGTGCTTGCGGCGGGGCCCGGCCTGGCGCTTGTTCTGCAGGGTCTCGAGCGCGGTGATGATCTTGGGACGGGTCTCGTGCGGGACGATCACGTCGTCGATGTAGCCCCGCTCGGCCGCCACGAAGGGGTTGGCGAAGTGGGCCTTGTAGTCGTTGATCAGCTTCTGCCGGCGCTCATCGGGCGTCGGTGAGGCCGAGATGTCGCGGCGGTAGATGATGTTGACCGCGCCCTCCGGGCCCATCACCGCGACCTCGGCCGTCGGCCAGGCGAAGTTGAAGTCGGCCAGCATGTGCTTGGAGGCCATGACGTCGTAGGCCCCGCCGTACGCCTTGCGCGTGATGATCGTGATCTTGGGCACGGTCGCCTCGGTGTAGGCATAGAGCAGCTTGGCGCCGTGGCGGATGATCCCGCCCCACTCCTGGTTGGTCCCGGGCAGGAAGCCCGGGACGTCGCAGAACGTGATGATCGGGATGTTGAAGGCGTCGCAGGTTCTGACGAAGCGCGCCCCTTTGACACTCGAGTCGATGTCGAGCACGCCGGCGAGCTGCGAGGGCTGGTTGCCCACGATGCCCACCGCGTAGCCGCCCAGGCGGGCGAAGCCGCAGATGATGTTCCGGGCGTAGTGCTCGTGGACCTCGAAGAACTCGCCGTCGTCGACGACCAGGCGGACCACCTCGCGCATGTCGTAGGGCTTGTTGGAGCTGTCGGGGACGACGTGGTCGAGCGCCTCGTCCATGCGCAGGGGGTCGTCGGTCGGCTGCACCCGCGGCGGGGGCTCGAGGTTGTTCTGGGGCAGGAAGCTCAGCAGGTAGCGCGTGTCCTCCAGGCACGCGTCCTCGTCCTCGGAGGCGAAGTGGGCCACGCCGGACTTGCTGCTGTGCGACATCGCACCGCCCAGCGACTCGAAGTCGACCTCCTCGCCGGTCACCGTCTTGATCACGTCGGGGCCGGTGATGAACATGTGCGAGGTCTCCTTGACCATGAAGACGAAGTCGGTCATGGCCGGCGAGTAGACCGCCCCACCGGCGCACGGTCCCATGATCAGGCTGATCTGCGGAATTACTCCGGAACACATCACGTTGCGGACGAACACGTCCCCGTAGGCGCCGAGCGAGACGACCCCCTCCTGGATGCGGGCGCCGCCGGAGTCATTTATTCCTACGACCGGGCAGCCGATCTTGGCCGCCAGGTCCATGATCTTGCACATCTTCTCGCCCATGACCTCGCCGAGCGAGCCGCCGAACACCGTGAAGTCCTGGCTGAACACGCACACCCGGCGGCCGTGGATCGTGCCGTGGCCGGTGACCACGGCGTCGCCGTAGGGCCGGTTCTTCTGCATGTCGAACTCGTGGGTGCGATGGCGCACGAACACGTCGAGCTCCTGGAAGGAGCCGGGATCGAGCAGCTTCTCGATCCGCTCGCGGGCCGTGTACTTGCCGCGTTCGTGCTGCTTGGCCACGGCCTGCTCGGAGCCGGCGTGGATCGCCTCGTGGCGCAGGTGCTCGAGCTGGTCGAGCTTCTCGGTGTAGGTCTCGGGGGCCTTGTCTCGCATCGGGGCGGCGAGTTTATGGCGTTGGGATGCAACTGGGAGTCAGCGTCCCGCTTGCCCTCCCGCTGCAAGATGCGATACAAATCCGCCACCAGCAGGAATCGGCGCCTCGGCGTCGACGACGGACGACATAGACGCCGAATCGCCGGACCATCCGTGGCCGGTGAACGGAGGACCCAAAGCGGCCCACCTCTGGGGCGCGGGGGCGAATCGCCGCCACTCGAGCGGCGTAGCGCAATGCGCGAGCCCGTCAGCTAACTCCGCAGGCTCACAAGAAGGAGGAGTTAGTGGACACAGGACGTGATCTCGCCTGCGCCGAGCTGTGGCAGCACTCGCTCGAGCGCTCGCTCGCCCGGCGTGGGAGACCGACCCGCAGCTCGCTGGAGTTGTTCCAGCTCCGGCCCGAGCGCGACCTCTCGGGAGGCGACTTCCTGCGTGAATCGCTCATGTTCTCGCAGCTGCGCCGCTCGGCGGTCGAACGACGGCCGGCCATGTCGCTGCCCGGCGCAGGTGGGATCTCGGCGCTCGCGCTCCTG
>JAFAYP010000506.1 GCA_019240305.1 Solirubrobacterales bacterium | reverse complement strand
CAGCACCTGCACCGCCTCAACGGTCACCCGCATGGCGACGTCCGAGCAGAACAGCTTGGCCATCGCCGAGTACTTGCCCATATCGGGTTCGCCCCGATCGACCTTGGCGCACGCCTGATAGAGCAGCTCGCGCGCGGCCGCGCACTGGGTCTCCATGTCGGCCAGCTTGAACTGGATGCCCTGGAAGGCGTTGATCGGCTCACCGAACTGCCGGCGCTCGCCCGCGTAGGCGGCCGCGTAGTCGGTGGCGCCCTGCGCGATCCCCAGCGCCTGCGCAGCGACGCCCAGTCGGGAGCGATCGAGCGTGGCCATGGCCACCTTGAAGCCTTGGTCGACCCGCCGATCCGGTTCTCGTCGGGGACCTCGACCCCGTCGAAGATCGGCTGCCCGGTCGGCGAGCCGCGGATCCCCAGCTTGTGCTCGAGCTTGCCCACGCTGAAGCCGGGCCGCTCGGCCTCGACCACGAACGCGCTGATCCCGCGCGAGTGGCCCGCGCTCGGGTCGGTCACCGCGAACACCACGTAGAAGTCAGCGACGCCCAGGTTCGTGATCCAGTTCTTGGTACCGGTGATCAACCAGCCGCCGTCGCTCCTGACCGCCCGGGTTCGCATGCCCCCCGGATCCGATCCGGCCTCCGGCTCTGAGAGCGCGAACGCCGGCGTCCACTCGCCGGTCGCGCAGCGGGGCAGGAAGCGCTCCTTGAGCTCATCGGTCCCGAACAGCTTGATTGGGAGCGTGCCCAGCTCCTGGATCATCAGGATCAGCGCTGTCGACGCGCACGCCTTGGCGATCTCCTCGACCGCCATGTTCAGCATCAGCGTCCCGGTGCCGGTGCCGCCGTGCTCGGTCTCGAACGGCAGAGCCAGCACGTCGTGCTCGGCCAGCAGCCGGCGCAGGTCGTGCGGATACTCGGCCCGCTCGTCGATCTGCGCCGCCCGGGGCGCGATCCGCTCGCGCGCGATCTGGCGGATCGTGTCGCGGAAATCGAGGTGATCGCGCGGGATCGTGTACAGCTCGGCGAGCGCGGACATTTCAACCAATCCTACGCCGCGCGAGCACCCGGGCACCCGGCGAATGCGCGCCGGGTGCCCGTGGTTCTACTCTCCCTCCCGAGCCTGGCGGGGGCCTACAGTCCTGGCGGGTGACGCACGATGTAATGCCCGCCGTCGGCCAGGTTGCCGAGCGGGTTCGAGCGCCACCGGGGTCCATCGCCGTTGGGGATGTTCGGGCCGCCGTAGTCGGCGGTGTCGAAGGCGATGCCGGCGATCACGATGAAGGCGTGGCTGGGATCGGAGTAGATCGATACCCAGCGTCCCGGACCGGCGGCACCGTACGTCTCCAGACCGGTCGAATCCTCAGAGGAGGACAGCAGACCCGCGGCGTGCAGGACGTAGCTGACCGAGCCCGAGCAGTCGTAGCAGGAGGAGTTCCAGTTCCCGTGGCCGCCGCCCACGCAGTAGGACGTGTTGAGGATCGAGTTTGCGCCGGTGACCATGGCCTGCACCGCCGCGGGCGCACCCGCGGGCAGGCTCGCCGTCCCGTCGGTCGGGCTGATCGTCGCAGTCCCCGCCGGCACGTCGCTCGTGTACGAGCTGATCGCCGAACGCAGCGCCGTGTCGAAGGACGGCCCCGCCACGCCGTTGGCCGGCGCGATGCTGTGGGCCCGCTTGAACGCCGCGACGCTGTTCGCAGTCTGAGAACCGAAGCTTCCGTCGACCGAGGTCGGATACCCGGCGATCGTCAGATAGCCCTGGAGGATTGTGACGTCCGCACCATGCAGGCCATTGCGAAGCACGCGCCGGCCGAGCTTGTTCGCGGTGGTCGGCTGGTTGAGCGTCCCGGCCGTCTTGATCGTCTGCTGCATGGACGCGCCCCCGGAGGACGGCGGCGTGGCTGCGGTGGCCGAGGCGACCCCGATCGCCGCCGTGGCGATGAGAACAGATGCACCCGCCCTACGGGCGATCCGCTGAATATCCAGATACGACAAGCACAACCCCTTCTCTTTCTGCGCCTACGGGGTTAGCTGTCGGGCTCGCGCTGAAAGAGTGCGCTACGCCGGAGCCTGTCCGGCGATTCGCCCCCCGGAGCCAAATCGGCTCCAACTGGGTTCCCCGCTCCCCGGCGCCAGGGCGGCCGGAGACTCGGCTGGGCTTCTATGTCCGCGCGGCAGACTACACCACACACGCGACAAACGTCACGGTGGCTATCGGCACCCCTCCGGCGAGCATTAGCGCTGGGCAAACGATTGCGGTCCGCTTGACGCCGGCTTAGGTAACGGTTAGGCTGTTCGTAGATAACCGTTAGCCGGACCGCCTGCCGATGCCCCGACCCGCCGAGCTCCCAGCCCCCGAGCCGCTCCACGGCTACCAGCTGCGCGTCGTCCAGGAGGTCCTGCTCGCCCTGCTGGCGGCCGATCCCGCCCACGGCTACCAGCTCCGCGCCCGGCTGGCCCTGGCCCTGGGGCCCCTGGCCGGTGCGCTCAACGACGGCCAGGTGTACGTGACCCTGAACCGCCTGGAGAAGTCCGGGTTGGTCACATCCACCCGGGTCGGCCAGACCGACCGGCCGGATCGCAAGGTCTACACGCTGACCAACGCCGGGCGCGATCGCGTCAGCGCCTGGCTTAAGGACACGAGCTGGCCAAAGCCCGCCCCGGCCGAGTTTCACCTCAAGCTAGTCGCCGCGGCCGCCGCCGGTCTGGCCGATCCGGTCGGCATCGTCGACCGCCAGCGGCGCGAGCTGTTGATCGGGCTGGGCGAGGCGCAGCGCGCGGCCCTGGCCGAGCCAGACGGCTCGGTGGCCGCGCTGCTGCTGGAGGGCGTGGTGCTGCGCCTCCAGGCCGACCTGCACTGGCTGGAGGCATGCGCCCGCTACTGGAACGAAGCGAGGAAAAGATGACCGAACCGATTCTCGCCGCCCGCGGACTGAGCAAGGAGTACGGCCGAGGCCCCGCCCTGGTCCGCGCGGTGCACGACGTGAGCCTGAGCGTGGGAGGCGGCGAGTCGGTGGCGATCGTCGGCCCCAGCGGATGCGGCAAGTCGACCCTGCTGTACCTGCTCGGCGGGCTCGAGCGCCCCACGTCGGGCACGATCGAGCTGGCCGGCGAACCCATCCACGAGCGCCCGGAGGCCCGGCTGGCGCACCTGCGCCGCCACGCGGTCGGCTTCGTGTTCCAGGCGTTCCACCTGGTCGACGAGCTGACCGCGCGGGAGAACGTCGAGCTGCCTGCGCTGCTGGCCGGCGCCTCCCCCCGGCGTGCGCGCGAGCGGGCCGGCGAGCTGCTCAGGCAGGTCGACCTCGAGGACCGGGCCGAGCACCTCCCCTCCGCCCTGTCCGGCGGTCAGCGTCAACGCGTGGCGATCGCTCGCGCGCTGGCCAACCGGCCGAGCATCGTGCTGGCCGACGAGCCCACCGGCAATCTCGACACCGCGGCCACGACCGAGGTCCTGCGCCTGTTCGAGCAGCTGCACGCCAGCGGCCAGACGCTGGTGGTGGTCACGCACGACGAGCGGATCGCCGCGACCGCCAACCGCCTGATCTCGATGCGCGACGGCCGCTTCGTCGGCGAGACCAGGCTGACCGGTGGGACCGCGCGCAGCCTGACCGAGATGGCCGGCCTGGAGAGCTAGCGGAGAGCTGTGGGGCGTCCACTCCTGATCTGGCGCCTGGTCGCCGGCGATATCAGGCGCCGGCGCCTCCAGTCGGCGCTCCTGGTGGCGATGATCGCCGCGACGAGCGCCACGTTGACGCTCTCGCTTGCGCTGCGCGGCGTGACCACCGACCCGTTCGCCCGAACGCGCGCGGCCACCAAGGGCCCCGAGGTCTCCGCGCTGTTCGAGCCCGGCTTCCATGGCACGGCCGGCACGCTCGCGCAGTTCCTCGCGCTGCGCACCTCGCCCGGCGTCATCGCCTCCTCCGGGCCCTACCCGGTCGCACGGCTCGAGCTGAGCGCACGCGGCAGCGAGGTCCGCGTGCATGGCGAGGGCCGGAACGCCGACGCGGCCGCCGTCGATCAGCCTCTGCTCACCGCCGGGCACTGGACGGCGCCCGGCGCGGTCGTGATCGAGCGCGGCTTCGCGGCCGCCCTGGGCCTCCACGTCGGCGATGAGATCCGGCTGAACGGGAGGCGCTTCGCCGTCAGCGGGATCGCTCTCACCGCCGGGATGCCCACCAGCGACCCGCTGATCTGGCTTACGCGGGGCGACCTGGCGTCCCTCACCGGTGGCGGCGAGCCGCTGTGGTCCGCGCTCAACCTGAAGCTCTCGGACCAGTCCGGGGCGGGCGCGTTCGCCGATGCACACAACGGCGCGAACGCTGCCTGGTTCCTCGAGTCCTGGCAGGGCATCCGCACCGACGACAGCCAGACGATTGCCGACGAGCGCCAGGTCCTGGGCATCGGAGCGGTGCTGCTCGCCCTGATCGCTGTCGCCGGCATCG
>JAFAYP010000442.1 GCA_019240305.1 Solirubrobacterales bacterium | reverse complement strand
GGCCTGGGTCCGTGCGCCGCGCACGGTGGCGTCTCGCGCAGTGGCGTCCCGCGAGGTTGGGCGCGAGGGCATGCGCGGCTCGAGAGCCTCGGCGTCCCACTCGGTTGGCCGCGAGGGGGCCATCGCCTCCGCTGTCACGGCTCGCGTCGTCGTGCGGCTCTTTGCACCACCGCTGCGGCGTCCAGCCGGGTCGAGGGCGCGATCGCGCATCGCCGCGCGGCTGCGCCGCGGGGTCCGCGGCTCGGGTGGCGCCGGCAGAGTCGCGCTCAGGCTCAACTCGCGCGCGTAGCGCTCGGCGACCTCGACGGCGATCGGGTTCGGCTCCGGCTGCGGCGAGAGTCCGCTGCGCCGGCCTGGACGGGGAGCGAGCGTGGTCGTAGCCGTCGCGAACTGCCCCGAGTCGAGCGTCAGGTGCTCCGCTTCGACACTGGCGCGATCATCGTGCTCGAGCGAAACGCCAGCTTGGCGCATCAATCTCCTCTTTCTTTGGCTTACGGGGTTAGCTGACGGGCTTGCGCCGAAAGAGCGGCGCTACGCAGATGCGATTCGCCCCAACAACTTGGGTCCCCCGCTCCCGCCGCTCACCTGGTACCGAGCGGCGCGGGAATTCAGCTTTTCGCGCGTCGATCCTAACAATCCCTGCGGATGGAGTGCGATCCGGTCGCCGCCGATTCCGCGCACGATGCGGCCTCAACGGGGTGCCCGGGCCGCTGCCGGCGCCAGGGGCGGACCACGCGCGGGTGCGCTATTCCTGGCCGGCGACCTTGGCCACGAACTTCGCGACGTTGACCGCGTCGACGCCCTGTACGACATCCGCGGGCATCGTGCCGTAGCCCAGGCAGGCCTCCTGGCTGCCCGCGGGCGGATTCTGCAGGCACCCGTTCTGGATCGTGTGCAGCACGAGTTGCTCGGTGGGCTGGATCTGATCCAGGTTGGGGCCGACCTTGCCCACGGCGTTGGCCGCGGCCAGCGTGTGGCACAGGCCGCAGCGCTCCCCGAAGATCTCGCGCCCGCGCTTCTCGGCCGCGGTCAGCTTGATCCCACCCACCTGGCCGTTGGCGCTGTTGTGGTTGCCGATCAAAAACAGGGCCGGGAGAACCACGCCGAAGGCGACGTAGATGACCACGAACACCCAGGTCATCGCGCGACGGGCCGCGTGCGAGCCCCGCGCGCCCGGGGTGGCGAGCGCCGCGCTCGGGCCTCCTCGAACGCCGAGGAAGAACACCGAGAAGCCGAGCACAACCCAGAAGGCGGCAAACAGCAGGACGGCGAGCACGGGGCGGGACCTTACCGTGCTCACCCGGGGAAAGGGTCACTCGCGGGCGCTCGCTCATCGCCGCCGCCCCGAGGCGAAGCTCAACACGGGCGGCGCGACGGCCCGGAAGTCGTCGGCCTCGGCCTCGGCCTCGCGCGAGCTCGGTCGATCGACCACGCCCTGGCGTGCCGGATCCGCGAGCGCCTGGCGCGCCTGATCGGCCAGCCCCCGGCGCACCTGCTCGTCGAGCATCGAGAAATCCTTGATCTCGGCGGCGATGTGATCGGGCGTCGAGATCGGCGCAACGCGATCGACCAGCACGTTGATGGCGCCACCGGCCGCGGGCAGGCGCTCCAGCTTGCCGTCGGCCAGGACCAGCGGCTCGGTTCTCACCGTCAGGCGATGGCGCTCATAGATCGGGGCGGGGATGATCAGGTTGATCGTCCCGTGCTCGTCCTCCAGCAGCAGGAACACGATTCCGTTGGCGGTACCCGGACGCTGCCGGGCCACCACCATCCCGCCCACTCGCACGCGAGTGCCATGCGCCAGCGTCGAGAGATCCCGGCTTGTCGCCAGTCCCTCGGGCAACCGACCCCGCAGCAGCGCGAGCGGATGAGCTTCGACGGTCAGCCCGGTCGAGCCGTAGTCGGCCAGCATCGACTCCCAGGCGCTCAGCTCGCGCAGCCGCGGCGGGGCCGGCAGATCCAGCGGCAGGGCCAGCTGTACCCCGCCCGGAACTCGCCGCCCCGGCGTGGCCACTCCGAGCTGCCACAGCGCGATCCGGCGCGCTGAGCCCGCCGACTCCGACACCACGTCCGTCACGAGCGAGTCGCACGCTCCCGACCAGGCCAGCAGCTCGAGCGAGGCGGCACTCGAGCTGGCCCGCGAGGCGAGATCGGACAGGCTGCGGAAGCGTCCACCCGCCTTGCGGACGGCCACCAGATCTCGCACCTCCTGCTCAGCCACGCCGCGGACGTAGCCCAGCCCGATGCGAACCACCCCGTCACAGATCTCGCACGTGGCGTTGCTCTCGTTGACATCGGGCGCCAGTACCTCGATCCCCCGCCGCTGCGCCTCGTGCACGAGCGCGTCAGGAGGATAGAACCCCATCGGCTGCTCGTTCAGCAGCGAGCACAGGAACTCGGGGCCGTAGTGGACCCGCAGCCAGGTCGACTGGTAGGCGAGCAGGCCGAAGGCCGCGCCATGGGCCTTCGGGAAGCCGAAGCCCGAGAAGCCACGAACCATCGCGAACACCCGCTCGGCCATCTCCTCCTCCACGCCGTGCCGGCGCCTGGCCCCGGCCACGAATCGCTTGTGGTACGCCTCGATCGCCGCCTCCGAGCGCTTGCGGCTCATCGCACGCCGCAGCCCCTCAGCCTCACCTGGCGAGAAGCCGGCGAAGGCGATCGCCACCTCGATCACCTGATCCTGGAAGATGATCGCGCCCAGGGTCTCGCGCAGGGCGGCCTCGAGCGAGGGATGCTCGTAGGGCACCCGGTAGTCGGGATCCTCCCGGAGGCGCTGCCGCCGCTCGATGTACGGGTTGACCGCCCCACCCTGGATCGGTCCGGGCCGAACGATCGCCACCTGGACCGTGAGGTCCTTCAGGGTTTCCGGGCGCGTCCGGTACAGAGATTGCATCTGGGCCCGGCTCTCGATCTGGAAGACCCCGGTCGTCTCGGCCTTCTGAATGCACTCGTAGGTGTCCGGATCGTCGTAGGGGATCCGGCTCAGGTCGATCTGCTCTCCGCGGGTGCGCTCGATCAACTCGACCGAGCGCTCCACCGCGGAGAGCATCCCCAGCCCCAACAGGTCGATCTTGAGAAAGCCGGCGTCCGAGCAGGAGTCCTTGTCCCACTGGGCGATCTGGCGACCCTCCATGGCCGCGGGAACGATCGGGCAGCAGTCGATCAGCGGCCGGGTGGCGACGATCATCCCGCCCGAGTGCTGGCTGAGGTGACGCGGCAAACCGTGGGCCTCGGCGGACAGGCGCGCCAGCCACGCCCATCGGCCTCCGGTAGAGCCGCCTTTCGAGTTCTGAATGTCCTTGTCCACCTCGCGTGCATCCCAGCCCTCGCTGCCACGCGCCACCCGCTCGATCTCGCCCGGCGGTAGCCCGAGGGCCTTGCCGAGCTCGCGGATCGCTCCCCGGGCGCGATAGGTGGGAAACGCCGCCACCAGCGCCGAGCGGTCGTGGCCATAGCGCTCGTGCACGCGGGGGATGAGCTTCTCGCGGATGTCGCGCGGGAAGTCCAGGTCGATGTCGGGCAGCGAGGTCAGCTCGTCGTTCAGGAAGCGCCCGATCAGCAGATCGTTGGCGATCGGGTCGACGTGCGAGAGCCCGGTCAAAAAGCACACGATCGAGGACACGCTCGAACCTCGCCCCCGCCCGGGCGGCAGCAGCCGGCGGACGCTGTCGGGGCCGCGCACCTCGACCGCCACCTCCCGGGCCAGCTCGAGCATGTCGTGGTGGAGCAGGAAGAACCCGGGCAGCCCGAGCCGCTCGATGATCCGGAACTCCTGCTCGAGCCGGGCCTGCGCCTCCCCCCGGATCGCGCCGGCGTCGCGATAGCGGTCATCGAGCCGCGCCTGGCACAGCTCGCTCAGCTTGCGCATCGCCTCGCCGTCCTCGGCGCCCGGATAGCGATACCCGAGGTCGCTGCTCAGGTCGAAGCGCAGCCGCTCGGCCAGTCGCGCGGTCTCCGCCACCGCCTCGGGATGCTCCGGGAAGCGACCTGCCATCGCAGCCGGCGAGGCGAGCACGTGGCTGAAGTTGCCTCGCCGCTGGGGCTCTGAGGCGTCGAGCGTGGTGTGCAGGCGCACGGCGACCAGCGCGTCCTGTAGGGGCGCCCGGACGAGCATGTGCGCGTGCACATTGCCGGTGGCCACGCACGGCACCTCGAGCCGCTCCGCGAGTCGCTCGAGCCGCCGGTTGCGCGCTCGATCGTCGCGCAGGAACGGTCGCTGGAGCTCGACTCGCAGGCGATCGGATCCGAACGCGTCGAGCAGGCGCCCCAGCGAGGCCTCGTCGTGCACGCCGCGCAGCGCACATCCGCTCAGGCAGACCAGCCCCTCGGCGTGCTCGAGCACGTCGTCCAGCCGAGCAAATGCCTGCGATGGAGGTCCGGGCTTCTCACGCGTGTGCGCGTGCGCGCGGGTCAGGATCCGGCACAGGTTCGACCAGCCGCGCGCATCCTCCACGAGCAGCGTCAGGTGCCGCCCGTCGTCCAGATCGATCTCGGCGCCATGGATCGGACGCAGCCCGAGCGCACGGGCGCTGACCGCGAACTCCATCGAGCCTGACACCGTGTTGTGGTCGGTCAGCGCCATCGCCTGGTAGCCCAGCTCCAGCGCGCTCGGAACCAGCTCGTCGGGCAGCGAGGCTCCGTCAAGGAACGAGAAGGCCGAGTGGCAGTGGAGTTCGACATAACTCATCGAACACATGTTCGCATCTGCCGCGGACGCTGCCATGCTCCCCGCATGAGCAACGCGTGTCTGGTCATCGCCCACCGCGGCGCATGGGGACGCAGAACGCCCGGCGCGCCGGGCGAGAACAGCCTGGAGGCGTTCGAAGCGGCGATCGCGCTTGGCGCCGACATGATCGAGCTCGACGTGCGCCGGACGCGCGACGGCCAGCTGATCGTCTTCCACGATGCCCGCGTCAAGACTCTTCCCACCGCCTCGCTCCCCTACGAGGCCTTCACGGCCAAGGGCAGACACACCCGTCCTCCCCGCCTGGCCGAGGTGCTCGAGCTGACCACGGATCGGATCGCCCTGAACCTCGAGATCAAGGAGGCGGGCTACGTAGAGGAGACGGTCGCGCTGCTGCGCCGCTTCGGCCTCGAGCACTACCTCGTCTCCTCGTTCCTCGACGACGTCGTGCGCGAGGCCAAGGTGCTCGCTCCGGAACTGCGGACCGGTCTGCTCGTGGGGGCCGGCTTTCGCAGGGCGCTGGCCACGCGAGGACCCGCGGCCCGCGCCGATTGCCTGGTGATCCATCGCCGGGTGGCGACGGCTGCTGCGCTGTCAGCTGCGTCGGCGGCGGGCGTCCCCTGCGTGGTCTGGACGATCAACGCGCCCCGCACGCTCGACCGCTACCTGGCCCACGGCGCCGTGGAGGGCGTGATCACCGATCGCCCGGCGCTGGCGCTCCAGCGCCGCGCGCTGCTGGGTTCGCCCAGAGCGACCCAGAGGAGGGACGGATGACCGAGCACGAGCTCCGCGAGCAGGTCGCCCTGGGCTGCCGGATCCTCGCCGGCAACGGTCACGACGATTTCGTGTGGGGGCACGTCTCGGTCCGCGATCCGGAGGGGCGCGGAGCGTGGATGAAGGCGTCGAGCTTCGGCTTCGAGGAGATCACCGCCGAGCACGTGATCCTGGTCGGCTTCGACGGCGAGGTCATCCGGGGCGAGCACCCGCGCCACCTCGAGTGGCCGATCCACCTCGAGATCCTCCAGGCCCGCCCCGACCTGAACAGCGTCGTCCACACCCATCCGCCCCACGCGATCGCGCTCGGCGCCAGCGGCCAGCCACTGCTGCCGGTCTCCCACGCCGGCACGCTGTTCGCGCCGCCGGACGTGCCGCGCTACACCCGGACCGCCGAGCTGATCGTCACGCCCGAGCTCGGCCAGGGCGTTGCGCAGGCCCTCGCCCCCCTGCACGCGCTCTTGTTGGTCAACCACGGCATCGTTACGGGCGGCAGCACCGTGCCCGACGCGGTCATCCGCGCGGTGCTACTGGAAAAGGCCGCCCACCAGCAGATGCTCACCTACGCCTTCGGCGGCCCGCGCCGGTTCTCCGACGACGAGGAGGCGCTGCGCAAACGCGCGACCGTGTGGTCGGAGAGCCAGCGCACCGCGCTCTGGGATTACCTCGCGCGCCACTGGTAGGAGCGCGAGCCGGACCCAGGGCGGGCGCCACCGAAGTCGGGGCGCCCGCCCAGCCCGGCCGTTACTTCACGGTCCGTGTGCTCGCCGCCCCGCTGCGGATCGCCTGCCGGGCGATCTGCGCCGCGCTGGTGGTCGCCGGACCGCGCGACAGCGAGCCGCCCGCCGGTGACCCGCCGCCGGATGTGGTGAGATCGAGCA
>JAFAYP010000398.1 GCA_019240305.1 Solirubrobacterales bacterium | reverse complement strand
ATCCCTCCGGGTTTATGCGGTGATTATTAGGGTCCTGTTAGCGTCGCGCGCAAATGCGTCTTGAGCTCCAACCGCTAGACGGCGGCGGGAACGTTCCCGCCCGCGGTCTAGAACTCGTTCCGGTCGCGCGACGGCGCCGCCGTTTGGACTTCTTCGAGGTGTCCGCGCTGGCGGTGTTCGGGCTGCTGTCGGCATCGGTCCTGGCGCTGGACCTCTGGCAGGTCGTCGTCCACGGACGGGTGTGGACCGGTACCGACGGGGTGTACACCATCGACCAGCTCCAGTACGTGGCGTGGATCCGGGCCGTCGCGGACCACGGGCTGGCGTCGAATCTGTTCGTCCTGCACCCGACGCCCGCGGACTACTTCCAACCGGCGATCATGATCTCCGGCGGATTGACGGCACTCGGCGTCGCGCCGTGGCTGTCGTTGCTGTTGTGGAAGCCGGTGGCGGTGGTCGCGTTCTTCCTCGCCGTGCGTGCGTACGTGGACCGCAACCTCGCCGGACGCTGGCCGCGGCGCACGGCGCTTGTGCTGGCGGTGTTCTTCGGCTCGTTCTCGAGCGTGTACGGCGCGTTCAACGTGCTGGGGGACCTGTCTCCGGTTTTCCTCACCTGGGGCTACACGTTGGGGGTGATGGCGCTCGCCGCGATGGTCGCGACGCTTGTGGCCTACGGCGATGCTCGGGCCACGGGCCGGCGGCTCTGGTTGCCCGGACTGCTCGGCGCGCTGGCGAGTTCGCTGCATCCGTGGAACGGCGAGCTGCTGATCGCGCTGATCATCGCCGCCGAGGTGGTGATGCTGCTCGACCCGCGGCGCAGGCGCGCGCGGGTGGCGTGGCCCGACCGCCGCCGGTTCTCGCGCGAAGATCGCCTCGTTCGGCGTGAGCGGTTGTTGCGCCTGCTGCGTGGTGTCAGCCGTGAGCGGTGGCTTGTGCCGGCGGTGGCGATCGGCGGGACGGCGCTTCCGCTGCTCTACTACGCGGTGCTCGTCAAGGCCGACACTTCGTGGAGTCTCGCCCAGCAGGCCAGCAAGCACTCGTTCCCGTTCTGGTCGATCGCGATCGCGATCGCGCCGCTGCTCTTACCGGCGGCGGTTGCGTACCGACGACCCCCCGCGACATTCCTGGCCGCGGCCACCCGCGCGTGGCCGGTGGCCGCCTTCGGGATCTTCCTCCTGTCAGGGACCAGCCTGGGGGCCACGCCCCTGCACGCGTTCCAGGGGATCACGGTCCCGCTCGCGGTGCTGGCCGTCGAGGGCATCCAGATGCTCGGCTGGCGCCGTCTTGAACGCCGCATGCTGATCGGCACCGCGCTGGTCGCGGTGTTCACGATCCCCGCGATGTACTTCGAGATCAACGAAGCCCGGATCAATGTCGCGCCCAGCCCCGCCGGCTCCAACTTCATCACCAGGGGCGAGCGCGACGCACTCGGCTACCTGGCTCGCGACCGCGAGGCAGGCGGCGTGCTGACCAACTACCACCTCGGCGACGCGGTGCCCGGTTTCACCGGCCGGTCGACCTACGTCGGCGATTGCCTGTGGTCCGAGCCGAACTGCGCGGGCCGCGCCGTCAACATGGGCTGGCTGTTCAGCACAAACGCCACGCCGGCGGCGGCCCGGAGCTTCGTGCTGGGCACACGAGCCCGGTTCGTGCTGGCCGACTGCATGACGACCGCTGACATGCGCAGTCTGCTCGGGCCGATTGTCCGCTCCGAGCACACGTTTGGCTGCGCCGCGGTGTATGAGGTGGAGTAGGCCACCCCCCTCAACCATTCCCAGATAGCTTCGCCTGGAGCGTCTGCGAGGCGTGGCCCGCCGAGCCGCTCATCGGATCGAAATGGATGAGCCCCCAGAACTTGCTCGAGGAGGGTAGGAACACGAGCATCAAGAACACGGTGAGCGCGAGCGCGGCACGACGAAGGCGCGCGCTCGAGCCGATCGCCGCGAGCGGCAGCACCCAGATCACGTACCACGGCATCACCCAGCCCAGGCTGGCGATCAGCGCCATCGTCGCCCACCCGGCGCGGGAGATCCAGTCTCCCCGCCGGCGCAACAGCAGCACGACGGTCACGATCAGCGCGAGGTTGGCCGCTCGCAGCACACCCCCGGTTCCGCCTCCCACGCCGATCAGGTAGCCGAACAGGTTCGGGAAGCTGAACGGCGTGAGCAGCGTGCTCTGGTCGGAGAGGTTCGGGAGTGAGAACCCGAACAGGATCAGGCTCATCGCGATCAACGGGATCGCGGCAATCGCCGCGCCGAGGATCACGTCGCGAATCCGCCGCCGAGCCGGCCATGCCGCGACGAGCAGGAACGGAAGCAGCAGCGCCGCGCTGAACTTGACCGCCACCGCGAGCATCAGCGCCGCTCCGGCGGCTCGATCTCGCCGCGCCAGCAGCAGGGCAACTGCCCCGATCGCCGGTACCAGCATGAAGAAGTCGTTGTGGAAGCCGCCCACCGCGTAGATGAGGTAGATCGGGTTCAGGCCAAGCAGCACCGCGGCGTAACGGGGGTCGCGGCCCAGGCGCCGGGCACAGGCGCACACGATCGCGATCAGCGCCAGGCTGAGCGCGACCGTGACCACCTTGACGATCCAGTAGGCGACCGGGATCGACACCAGCGCGAGCGGATAGCTCAGCGCGGTGAAAAGCTCGCCGTACGGGCTGTGCAGGTTCAGCCATGTGGCGAAATGGAAGATCGGGTCGTGCATCTCCTGCCCGATCACGTGCGTGTACGGGTTGAGACCGTGCAAACCCCCCAGGCGTGCGTAGCCGAGGTAGTTGCCCAGGTCGGTGAATTGGAAGGGCGGCCCCAGCAACAGCAGCATGTGCACGGCGACGATGCAGGTGGCGATCATCCGCATGGCCAGCGTGCGCAGCGCGCCGAGCACCACAAGGTAGGCGCCGAGCATGATCAGGATCAATCCGGTCGCCGCATAGCTCGTGGCTGTCGACCCGACCCTCATGCCACTCGGGAGCAGGTGGTAGAGCGGTCCCGCCTCCCAGGGGGTGAAGATATGGCTGGTGCGTTGGACGAGTACGGTCGGGCCGTGGGCGGCGAACAGCACCATGGCCAGCACGATCAGC
>JAFAYP010000020.1 GCA_019240305.1 Solirubrobacterales bacterium | reverse complement strand
CTCCACCTCCGACACGATCGCCGCGATCGGCCTCGGCTCATACGGCCTGTTCGTCCTCGTCCGGGCACTGATCTCACCCGAGCACGCCGACCCCGATCTGCGGTTCGCGACGCGCGGGCTGCCGCTGCCGTTGAGCGTCGACAACGTGGCCGCCGGTGCGGCCCTTGGCTTTGCCGGCTACTCGCCCTGGCTGGCGCCCATCCTGTTCGGGACGATCACGTTTTTGGTGTCGATCGCCGGCCACCAGATCGGCCGCACGGTCGCCCACTTCATCCCCCGCCTGCGCACGGACCTGTTGACCGGCATCGGGTTCGTCACGATGGCAGCCTTCCTGGTCATCGGCATCAGCCTCCCGGGCGGCAGCTAACCCTGGAGGCTTCGCAGGGCGAGCCGTAGCTCGACGGCGTCGGGCGCCACGGCGTCGGCACCCAACAACGCGTCGACGCCGAACGCTCCACTTGCCACGGCCATGCAGCGGACTCCGTCCGCGCGCGCACACGCGATGTCCAGCGGCGTGTCGCCGATCACGATCGTGTCCGCGCGCGGGTAGGGCGCGCCGGCCGTCCCGGCGCGCTGTCGGGCGATCGCCGGCAAGGCCATCCGGTCCTCGGCATCCGAGCCGAACGCCCCGATCGCCGGCGCAAAGAACTCGCCGAGACCCGCCCGCGTCACCTTGAGGCGGGCGATCGCCTCGTAGTTGCCGGTCAGCAGGCCGAGCTTGACGCCCGCTTGCGACGCCAGCCACTCCAGCAGCTCCCGCACCCCGGGCAGGACGGCGTCGGACAGATCGGCTCCGACGAGGCGTGCGGACCACTCGCAGCAACGGTCGCGCACCCGGCCGGCGAGGGCATCGATTCGCTGCGCCGGGACCCCGGCGTCGAGCAGGATCGCCCGCGCGATCTCGCCGTGGGTCCTGCCACTGGTCTCGATCCGCGTCCGGATCCCATGCGTCTCCACGCCATGCACCTCTTTCAGGGCGGCGCTCATCGCCTGGCCGACCGGGGTCGCCCCTTCGCGCAGCAGCGTTCCGTCGATGTCGAGGAGCAGAAGCACTATTTGGCCGCGGAGCATCAAAAACTCCGGCTAATTGCGGTCTCCCCGCGCTAGGATCGCATGGCAAGCCACGCTCAGCAGGAGGGAAGGATTGGAGCAGCTGACCCCGACACCGCCCGCGGTGGCAGAGGGTGCGCCCCCGCGACCGATGCGCGGGCGGGTCAGCAAATTCGTGATCCCCGAGGTGATCTTCGGGGTCGGCACGCTCGCTGAGGTGGGCGGCGCAGTTCGCCGCGTCGGAGGTCAGCGCCCGTTGCTGGTCAGCGATCCGGGTGTGCTCGCGGCTGGCTGGGTCGAGCGCGCGATGCCCTACCTCGCCGACGTGCGCGTGGAGTGCTGCCTCTGGCACGACCTCACGCCCAACCCCAAGGACGTCGAGGTCGGGGAGGCGTTCGCGAGCTATGTCGCGAGCGGGTGCGACGCGCTGCTGGCGATCGGGGGTGGGAGCTGCATCGACCTGGCCAAGGCGGTGGCCATCCTCAGCGGCAACGGCGGGCGGATCCTCGACTACGAGGGCATCGATCGCGCCACCAGTCCGATCCCGCCGATGGTGATGGTCCCCACGACCGGCGGCTCGGGATCGGACGTGTCCCAGTTCTGCGTGGTCACCGACACCAAGCGTCACTTCAAGGCGACGATCGGGGGTCGGGCTCTGATCCCGGAGATCTCGCTCACCGACCCGGAGCTGTTGACCACGATGTCGGCTGAGCTGACCGCCTACACCGGCATCGATGCGCTCAGCCACGCGATCGAGTCTGCGGTGTCCGAAGCCTGCGACTTCCTCAGCAAGGGGCTCGCGATCGCCGCAATCCGGGGAATTGTCGAGCACCTGCCGGTGGCCGTCGAGGATCCGCTCGATCTCGGCGCGCGCGAGGGGATGGCCCGCGCGAGCCTCCAGGCGGGGATGGCGTTCACCAACGCACTGCTCGGGGCAACTCATGCCATCGCTCACCAGATCGGGGGCGCGCTCGACCTCCCGCACGGGCTGCTCAACGCGATCCTGCTGCCTCATGTCATGCGCTTCAACGCCGGGACCCACGCTGAGCGCTACGTCGATGTGGCCGGCGCGCTGGGCATCGCGACCGATGGCCTCGACGCTGCGACCGCGGCCGAGCGAGCGGTCGATCGCGTCGAGGAGTTCAGCCGCGCACTGGGGATCCCCAGCGGCCTGCACGAGATCGGAGTCGATCCCGCCGAGTTCGACACCTTTGCCCGCAACGCGCTACGCGACGCCTACATCGCGACCAATCCGAGAGGAGTCAGCGAAGACGATGTCCGCCGGATCTGCCTCGCCGCCTACTGAGCGCTCCGGCGTCGACCCGCTGGCGCTCGAGCGCCTGATCGGGGTGCGCTCTTCGAAGCCGAGCTTCTACGCCGCGTGGCGCGACAAGTCGGCTCGGCTCGACCACACGATCGAGACCCTCGAGCGGATCTCCTCGGCGCTGTGCGCGGCCCCGGCGGGGCCGGTGGCCGTCTGCGACGCCGTGGTCGAGGCCGCGGCGCGGCACTTCGACGCACGCTGGGCGGCGATGGTCTTCTCGGGCGAGGACTTCGGCGTTGGGACGGCTCGCATGTTCGTGCATACCAGCGACGGCGTCATCCAGCGCTGGGCGGTGCCACCCCAGATGATCGCCAGGCTGACCGAGCAGACGCTCGCGGTCAAGGGACCCGTCCTCGCCGATCGGGATGAGGGGTTCGAGTTCGGTGGCGAGCCAGCGGTGATCGTGGCGGCTCCCATGCCCGTCCACGGCCGGCAGGCGGGGATTCTCGTCGTCGGGCTTCCCGATGGCGTCGAGGTCGCACCGAGTGACGTGTCGATCCTGGTCACACTCGCCAACCATGCCGGCGTCGCACTGCACAACGCGGCTCTGTTTCAGGAGAACGGACGCCGCTCGGCGGAGCTCGAGCGCCGCAGCTCAGAGCTCGAGGGAACCCTGCGGCGGCTCGAGCAGGCCGGGCGGCGCCAGCTCCTCTCAGAGGAGCGCAACCGGATTGCGCGCGAGCTCCACGACAGCGTCGCCCAGCACCTGCTGACCATCGGCATGAACCTCGAGTGGTGCCGGCGGCACGAGTCGACTTCCTCCCCCGTGCTCGAGCGCGTTCTGGCCGCCCAGGCGCTGGCGCGCTCGGCCGTGGACGAGATCCGCGAGGTCATCTTCGAACTCTCCAGCGATGGGCAGATCGAGCTGCCGCGAGCGCTGCGCGATGTGATTGAGGATGTCGAGGCCGGGACCCGGTTGCAGATCGGGCTGCGCGTTTATGGCGCGACCCAGCCGATGGCGGCCACCACCCAGCACGCGCTGCTCCAGATCGCCCGTGAGGCGCTGTTCAACGTGGCCCGCCATGCCCGGGCGCACCATGCCTGGGTGACCCTGCGTTGGCGGCCGCAGGTCGTGTCGCTGGCCGTCGCCGACGATGGTTCGGGCAACCACCGCAAGCTGCAGCATCAGCTGTTCATGTCGCGTCCGGACGGCGATCACCTCGGCCTGGCCGGGATCGCCGAGCGCGTGCGCGGCGTGGGCGGCGCATCCTGGTTCGAGGGCCGGCGTGGTGGCGGAGTGAAGCTGCGGGTCGAGGTGCCTCTGGGAGCGGCGGTTGACCTCGACTGAGCCCGCCGACGCGCCTGCCCGGGTGATGCTGGTCGACGATCACGCGATCGTCCGCCGGGGGTTGCGGTCGATCCTCGAGCTCGAGTCCGACATCTCGGTGGTCGCCGAAGCTGGTGACCGGACCGAGGCGCTACTGGCGCTCGAGCAGACCGAGCCTGACGTGATCCTGCTCGACCTCAAACTGAGCGCCGACCATGACACCGAAGGGCTCGCACTGTGCAGCGAGATAGTCCAGCGCCGCCCGCAGTCCAACGTTGTGATCCTCTCGACGTTCCTCAACGAAAGCCTGCTGAACCAGTCGCTTCGTCGCGGCGCCAAGGCGTATGTGCTCAAAGACGTCGACCTGGTCGAGCTGGTGCGGATCATTCGCCGCGTGTCGCAGGGCGAGTCCGGGTTCGACGGGCGCAGCGCGGAGCTGGTCAGGGCGCTCGTGGCCGGCGAGCGTGGCAGCGGCGATCCGGACTTCACTCAGCGCGAGCGCGAGGTCACCGAGCTCGTCGCCAACGGCCTGACCAATGCCGAGATCGGTCGGCGGATCTTCGTCTCGGAAAGCACCGCGAAGTTCCACGTTCGCAACGTGATGCGAAAGCTCGGTGTGCACAGCCGGGCCGAGGTGGCCTACGCCGCCGGCAAGCGCGGCCTGCTCGACCGCGTCGCGAG
>JAFAYP010000484.1 GCA_019240305.1 Solirubrobacterales bacterium | reverse complement strand
CAGGGCGATCCGACGGCCAAGATCGTGGCGCCGAGCATCAGCAGCGTGAGCTGCTGTGATTCGACGGTCAGTCAGCCGTGGGGGACGGCGGGCCAGTGGTTTGCCAGCTTTGTCGCCGATTATGAGCAGCAGCACGACGGGGACAAGCCGCCGATCGACGTGCTGGCCATGCACCTGTACAACCAGGATCTGCGGTGGGACACCGCGAGTGCCACCCGGGTGGACGACTATGTCGATGAGGTGCAGAACTTCCGTGAGGAGGCCGACCGGTTGGGTTATGCCGGGGTGCCGATCTGGATCACCGAGCTTGGCTTCCTGTATCCGCCGGGCGGGCCGCTGACCGCCGCGCAGAGCGGTCAGATCACCAACGAGTTGCGGGCCTTGGCCGCTAACGCGCCGAGGCTGGACCTGCAGCGCGTGTTCCTGTTCACCGACAACCAGCAGACGACGATCGCCGACGGACTGAATCCGCTGTTCGATCCGAACGTCGGCTCGAGTCCATCGACGTCGATGCCCCTGACCGACTACGGACGGCTCGTGGCCGACGTCACCGGCGGTGGTGACGGTTCCTGATGCCAGTCTCGCGGCGTCCGGGACGCGCGGAACCCCGCCTTCTCACCGTGGCGCCGCGTCCGCGCGGACGGCGATGATCGTGAGGTTATGCGCCGAGTCGCCACGGAGGGAGACGATCTCGAAGCCGTCGAGCAGGGCGAGAAAGGCAGCCAGGCTGGCCGACGACGCGCGTGCGTGATACTCGACCGCGATCGCCTGCACCCGGCCGAGGCCCCGAAACGCGCGAAGGACCTCATACTCGGCTCCCTCGATGTCGAGCTTCAGAAGCCCGACGCTGCGGGGTCCGACGACATCGTCGAGCGTGCGGACCTGGATCGTCGTAGAGCATCGTGCGCCGGGTGGCTCGAGTAGCGATGAGGACCAGCCGTGTGACGCCACGTGGAACGGAGCCTCGCCGTTGCGATCCGCGACGGCGTGGTTGCGCAGCTCCACTTTGGACAGGCGCGCGGTATTCGTCCTGAGCTTGGCGAAGCTCAGCGGATCGGGCTCGACCGCGATGATCTCGGCATCCGGGTATCGGTCGCGGAAGAAGACGACCGAGGCCCCGATGTGGCTTCCCACGTCGACGATGGTCGCCGGAGCGAGCCCGTCGACGGCGTACTCCCCACCGACGAGCACCTCGCTGATCGCCATGAGATCGGCCAGCTCGTCGACCACGAAATCGCCAATGGCGAGATGCAGGGTGAGAGGACGGTTGCGCGCCAACCGCTGTTTCACTCCGATCACCGCAACGACGGTCAGGACGGAGACCTGATGCCGCGGCCGCGCGGCGCGGGCCAGGCACCGCACGAGGATGAGGCGATCGAGGACCGATCGCAGTTTCACCGAAGCACCTGCGTCATCCCGGCAGCAACCTCACGCGCGAGGTGAGCGGGCGGCGTCCCGTCAGCGGAGGCCGGCACACCATCCGGCGCTGCGCCCGCGCCTGCCTGAAGCTGCGCCAATTCGAACGATCTGCTATAAAATCGCACAATAACGCGTTCGGACCCCTCTACGTTGAGTCATCAGCAGTCCAGCAGCTCCGACACGGAGAAGGAGGTTCGCGCCGAACCACTGGTCAGCGTCATCATCGCTGCACACAACGGGGCCCGGTTCATTCGCGCGACGATCGACAGCGTTCTCAGCCAGACGTATCCCCACCTCGAGTGCATCGTGATCGACGATGCCTCGTCAGATGGCACGGCTGACATCCTTGCGTCCTTCGGGTCGCGCATCCGCGTCGCGCCTCAGACACACTCCGGCTACGTACGGGCTCGCAACCACGGCGTGTCGCTCGCTCGCGGCAGCCTCCTCTCGTTCCTCGACCACGACGACTACTGGAGCCCGACCAAGCTCGAACGACAGGTTCAGCGGCTCTCGGAACGCCCCGACTCGGCGGTCATCTATACGGCCGTGGAGCTCGTCGACGAGAGCGGTCGCCATCTGCGCACGATGCCCGCTCCACCTCGAGAGGTGGCATTTCGCAACACGATCCTGATGGAGTCGCCCATTCTCTTCCTGGAGCAGGGGGCCCTCATTCGGCGTCAGGTGTTCGACGAACTCGGCGGCTTCGACGAGCGCCTCTCCACGAGTACCGGCTGTGACCTCGCGTGCCGGCTCGCGCTGCGGTATGCCATAGAGCCGATCGACGAGCCGCTGGTGTCGTACCGACAACACTCCGGCCAGATGAGCCATGACCTGACGGCAGTCGAACACGACATGCGCCTCGTTCATCAGAAGCTCCTGGACGGCGACCAGCGGCTGACGGGCCTGGCTCGGCACGCGCGCTACAACCTGCATGTCATGCTCGCACGGTGGTACTGGCATGGCCAGAAGCGGAGAATGACAGCGATTGGGCATCTGACCCGGGCCATCGTCGGTTGTCCGCGACACGCGACTCGAACGCTGGCTCGGCGGACACAGCGGGCCTGAGGCGATCGAAGAGCAGCACACGCTCCGGTCAGTGCGGCGCGCGCAGCGGCCGGATGCCGTGACGCACGCTCACCGTCGCCGCCGCGAACATGGCCACGACGAGGGCGACGCTCATCGGCCAGGCTACACCCAGCACCTTCAGGCCCAGGCCCGTGGCGCCGGTGCAGATCATGACGCGCGCCGTACTGCGCACCAGCGATGGGTCGTCTTGAGCGAGCAGTCCGTCCCGGTGGAGGTAGAGCAGTTGAAGCGCGAGCGCGATGAGGTTCGCCACGGAGTACCCGGCCGCCACACCGACGGGACCGCCCGTCAGTCCGAGCACCGCCACGAGGGCGATCAGGACCGCGACTCGGCCCTGACCGAAGATGATCATGATCGGCAGCCGCCGATCGGCCGCCAGGGCCTGCCCGAGAACGAGGGTCACGCCCTCGGCGACGAAGCCGACGAGGCAGGCAACCACGATCGTGCTCACCACCCGAGTGTCGTGGCCGGTGAAGTTCCCTCGCTGAAACGCGAGGCGAACCAGGGCGGTCGAGGCGACCAGCGCCACCGAGGCCGCCAAGGTCAGGGCGAGGGCGGCTGCCGAGAGGCTGCGGGTCAGCGAGAGCTGCAGCCTTTCACGAGCCCCTGCCCGGACGTAGGCCGACCAGTCGGGCAGGGAGGCCGCAGCGATCCCGCCGACGATCAGCGCTTGAGCAACCGTGACCGCCCGGTAGGCGTAGTTGAAGTACGCGCCGCCGGTCTGTGAGCCGTGGGCGGCGATCGCGAGCTCGAACGGCAGGATGACCTGTGCGGTTGCGAAGAGCCCGAGCGAGACCAGCATGGGAGGCTCGCCTCGTCGATCGCGCGGGGTCGGGGAGAAGACCAGGCCGCGACCGGAGACCGCCATGAGCACGAGCAGTTGCAGCACGCTGCCGACGATGAGCAGGAGGTAGAGCGTGAGCGGCGACACCTGGCGGTTCGCGACGACGGCAGCTGAGGCGAGAAGCGACGGAATAGCCGGTGACATCGCCGGGAGGAGGCGCGCGCCGCGCGCCCAGCACAACGCGGCTGCCTGTGCGACCACGACCTGCAGGAATCCGAATCCGCACCCCACCCTGAGCAGAAGCGCGAGATGGATGTCGGGAAGGTCGAGCTTCGGGGCGATCACCGGAGACGTCAGCGAGGCCGAGGCACCCACGACGGCGAACACCAGCAACGCGATCGCGAGAAGGCGCGCCATCCGACCCACGGTCGCCAGGGAGACGTCGTCACCTGCCGTGAGCAAACGCGGCAGGTAGATGGCCTGCGTCGTGCCGATGAAGGTCGCTCCGATCCCCACCGCGATGGCAAAACTCAGCGCGTAGGCGGACGCCTCGGTCCCGGCGCCGAACCGGCTGGCGAAGAGGACCTGAAACAACGCCGTGGTCGCATAGTTGACCCACGTCCCGACGGTGGACTTCAGCATGTCGGCGCCGGCCGCAGAGATCGGTCTGCGGCGATCGTCAGCAGGTCGCGGAGTAGCGGGCGGGGGCGATGCGCCATCACGGCGGATTGGATAGGAGAAGTAGGCTACGCTGTGTCACAGGCTGCGAGTTCGATCTCACGTCCTGTCAAGAACCGACGCGGGTCACGATCTGTATGCGAGAGAGCTTCCTCACATTCGGCAGTCCGGTGATCGGCGAGGAGGAGATTGCCGAGGTTGTCGACTCGCTGCGATCCGGGTGGGTCGGTACCGGTCCAAAGGTGGCGCGGTTCGAGACGATGCTCGGCGATTACGTCGGAGCACGACACACCCGCTGTCTGTCGTCCTGTTCGGCGGCCCTCCTGCTCGCGATGCGCGGCCTCGGAATCGGCGCCGGAGACGAGGTGCTGGTGCCGGCCATGACCTTCGTGGCCTCGGCGAACGCGGTCGAGCACGTGGGCGCCAAGCCGGTGCTGGTCGACTCGGTGGAGGGGACCGGTCTGATCGACCTCGACGCCGCCGAGGCCGCGATCACGCCGCGCACCCGAGCGATCATGCCGGTGCATCTGGCCGGGCGTCCGGTGGACATGGACCGTGTCAACGCGGTGCGCGATCGCCACGGACTGCTCGTCATCGAGGACGCCGCGCATGCGATTGGCAGTGAGTGGGCAGGACGAAGGCTGGGTTCGTTCGGGAATGCGACGGCCTTCTCTTTCTATGTGACGAAGAACATCTCGACGATCGAGGGCGGCGCCCTGATGACCGATGACGCGGAACTCGCGGCCGAAGTCGAGAGACTGGCGCTGCACGGCCTGAGCAGCGGCGCGTGGCAGCGCTTCTCCGATGACGGCTTTCGGCATTACGAGGTGGTCCGGCCGGGCTTCAAGTACAACATGACCGACGTCCAGGCGGCCCTCGGCCTGCATCAGCTGCCGCGGCTGGATACGTGGATCGAGCGTCGCGCGCGGCTGTGGGAACGCTACGACGAACTGCTGAGCGGACTGCCGCTCCAGACGCCTCCGGCACCAGATCCGAGGACGCGCCACAGCCGTCATCTCTACCAGGTCCAAGTGGAGCCCGGCGGTCCGCTGACCCGCGACGAGCTGATCGCTGCGCTCGTCACGCGACGGATCGGAACGGGAGTCCACTATCGAGGTGTGCACCTGCATCCGTTCTACCGCGATACCTATGGGTTGGATTCGGCGGACTTCCCGGTCGCCACGGACCTCTCCGACCGGACGCTCAGCTTGCCGCTGAGCCCGACGCTCAGCGAGGCCGACCAGAACGATGTCGTCGAGGCCCTCGGCGCGAGCCTGCGCGCCGGCACAAGGAGCTGACTGAGAGGAACCTACCCGACCGATGTTCAGCGATTTGACCGGCGTCGTTTGGAAAGATACCGTTTCGTGGTGCGCCGGACCTTGGTTTGATCCACGGCGGGCATTTGCCGTGTGGGCCGCCCTTGACCGCCATCACGGGCCACGAGCAAAAGGTAACGATTGTGAAACGCGCATGGTTCTCTGGGATGACTCGCCGGCACGTTGGAAGCAGGAGGCTTCGCTGCGTCGCGTGCGCGTTCTCGGTGGTCGCGCTGTGCAGCATCATCGTTCTCGGGTGGGGCCCGCTTGCGAACGCGGCATCGTTCTCGCAGGCGCCGCAGGGGAGTTGGGTGGGGACGTATGGGGCGCAGGGGTATGTGTTGGGGGGTTGGAATACGTCGAGTGATTTGAGTTCGTTGTCGGGGGCGTCGGTGAGCTTGGTGCAGGGGTCTCGGTATGTGTGGGCGGCGAGT
>JAFAYP010000465.1 GCA_019240305.1 Solirubrobacterales bacterium | reverse complement strand
CGCTACGTCACGCCGCTGCGCGAGGGCGGGTCGCTGCCCGGCCTGGTAGAGGCCGACGACGATGGCCTGTACGTGGTCAAGTTCCGCGCCCAGGGCCAGGGGCTGCGGGCGCTCGTGGCCGAGGTGATCGTAGGCGAGCTGGCCCGGCGGCTCGGCGGGCTCGTTCCCGAGCTGGTCGAGGTCGCAATCGACCCGGTTCTCGGCGCGGCCGAGCCCGACCCGGAGATCCAGGAGCTGATCACGGGGAGCGCCGGCTCCAACCTGGGCGTCGATTTCCTTCCGGGCGCGCTGCCGTACACGCCCGGAGGACCGTGGCGCCCCGATGCGCGCCAGGCCGCCGACATCGTGTGGCTCGATGCGCTCACCACCAACGTCGATCGCACGCCGCGCAACCCCAACCTGCTGATCTGGCACGAGCGGCTGTGGCTGATCGACCACGGCGCGGCGCTGTACCTGCAGCACGGCGGACTCGACCCGGTCGGCCACGCCGGGCGTACGTTCCCGATGATCGCCGACCACGTGCTGCTGCCCTACGCGGGGTCGATCCTCGAAGCCCACGGACGAATCGCTCCCGTCGTGGACCGGGGGCTGCTCGAGGCGATAGTCGCTCTGGTCCCGCCCGGCTGGTTCACCGGCGGCGATCCCGCGGATACCTACGTGGACTATCTGGCGCGCCGGGTGGCCAGCGCGGCGTTCGTCGAGGAGGCCGAGCGTGCCCGAGCCGGTGGCTAGCCCGTTCACCTACGCGATCCTGCGTGTGGTCCCGCGCGTGGAGCGCGGCGAGTGCTTCAACGCCGGCGTGGTGCTGTTCTGCCGCCAGCGCGACTTCCTGGCCGTGAAGGTCGGGTTGGACGAGCGCCGGCTGAACGCACTGGCCCCGACCCTCTCGGCCGAGGACTTGCGCGGGCATCTCGACGCGCTGGTTGGCGTGGCGGCGGCCAGCCCGGATGCTGGAGCGATCGCCCAGCTCCCGCCCTCGGAGCGCTTCGGCTGGCTGGTCGCGCCGTCCAGCACGATCATCCAGCCCTCCGAGGTCCACACCGGGCTGTCCGAGGATCCGCAGGCCACGCTCGATGCGCTGTTTGCCGAGCTGGTCGAACCGGTGCCGGCGTCATGACGAGCCCGGTGCTCGTGGTGCACGGCGGGGCCGGTGGCCACAACGATGAGCTCACGGAAAGGCTTTCCGAATATCGCGAGGCGCTCGTGGGAGCCCTCGAGGCGGGCGGGCGCGCCCTTAGGGACGGCCGCGAAGCGATCGAGGCGGTGCAGGCGGCGGTCATGGCGATGGAGGACTTTCCGCTGTTCAACGCGGGGCACGGCGCCACGCTGTGTGACGACGGCGAGGTCGAGCTCAGCGCCTCCGCGATGCGGGGAAGCGACCGGGCGGCCGGGGCGGTCGCGGTCGTGCGGCGAACCCGCAACCCGGTGGCGGCCGCCGCGGCCATGCTCGACGAGCCCGAGGTGCTGTTGGCGGGCGACCGCGCCGACGCGTTCGCTGCGGCCCGCGGGCTCGAGCAGCGCGATCCCTCCGAGTTCGTCACCGAGCGTCAGCGCCGGCGGCTGTCGACGCGGCACGCCGGCGACGGTGGCACGGTCGGGGCGGTATGCCTCGACGGGAGAGGCCTGCTGGCCGCGGCCACCTCGACCGGCGGCCTTCAGGGCCAGCGCCGCGGCCGGGTCGGGGACTCGCCGGTGATCGGCGCCGGCACCTGGGCCGACCGTCAGGTGGCGGTGTCGTGCACCGGCAAGGGTGAGGCTTTCGTCCGCGCCGGCGCGGCCCGGCTCCTCGGCGCCCTGGTCGCCCACGGGGTGGGGCTCGAGAACGCCGCCCGGACGGTGCTCGACGAGGTCGCCCAGTGCGGCGGGGAGGGCGGGCTGATCGTCGTCGACGCGCGCGGGCAGGTCGCTCTGCCGTTCTCGACCGAGGCGATGCCCCGGGGAGTCTGGCGGCCGGGCGAACCGCCCGTCGTCGAGATTCCATAGCCCCAGGCCGATCACCCCATACCATTTGACGGCGATGGGGATGACCGAAGCGGCGGGCCGGCGCCTGCGAGCCAAGTGGGAGGCGGGAGAGCCTGCCTTCGGGCTGTGGGCCGGGATTCCCACCGCCCTGACCGCGGAGCTCGCCGGGGCCGCCGGCTACGACTACGTCTGCGTCGACCTCCAGCACGGGCTGAGCGACGAGGCGACGATGGTCTCGATGTTCCAGGCCACCCAGGCGGCCGGGGCGGTTCCGCTGGCACGGCTGGCCTGGAACGAGCCGTGGCTGATCATGCGCGCGCTCGACCTGGGGGCGGCGGGGGTGATCCTGCCCCTGATCGACAATGCCCGGGAGGCGGCGAAGGCGGTGCAGTCGTGCCGCTATCCGCCGCTCGGCCGCCGATCGTTTGGACCCGTGCGGGCCGAGATGGTGATGGGCTCGGCGGTCCTCGAAGAGCTCGGGGGAGAGGTCCTCTGCATAGCGATGATCGAGACGCGCGACGGGCTCGACAACCTCGAGGAGATCGCCGCCACACCCGGCCTGGACGGCCTGTACATCGGGCCGTCGGATCTATCGATCGCGCTCGGCCTGCCGCCACGCCCTCTGGTCGGCGAGCTCGGCGAGGACCGACAGCCGCTGGCGGACGCGATCGAGCGCATCGGCCGGGCCTGCGAGGCCAACGGCCTGATCGCCGGCATCCACTGCGGCAGCGGTGCGATGGCCGGGCACTTCGTGCGCGACGGCTTCCGGCTGGTCACGGTGGCGGTCGATACCAGCCTGTACAAGACGTCGATCCGCCGTGAGCTGAACGCGGCGCGGGGCGCCTGAGCGATGCCGCGCGCCCCCGACCTGGTCGGCTGTGCGCTAGACGGGCGCTACGAGCTGCACGAGCTGCTCGGGGAGGGCACGTTCGGCCGCGTGTACCGCGGCTACGACCGCCGGCTGGCCCGAGACGTGGCGATCAAGGTGATAAAGCCGTGGTGGGCCGAGGATCCCGACTGGGCCGAGAGCTTCGGTCGCGAGGCCCAGCTGCTGGCCCGGATCAGCGATCCCGGAATCGTGCAGATCTACGACGTGGGGCAGGCCGACGAGGGGATTTACTACGTGACCGAGCTGGTCGAGGGGGAGAGCCTGTCCGCGCTGCTGCGCCGAGACGGCCGTCTGGCGCCATGGCGTGCGGTCGAGATCGCCGAGCAGCTCTGCCGCGCGCTCGAGCACGCCCATCGTGAGCACATCGTGCACCGCGACATCAAACCGGCCAACGTGCTGATCTCCCGGCGCGGGGCGGTGAAGGTGGGCGATTTGGGAATCGCGCGACTGGCCGACGGCACGACCGAGGGCGGCACGGCGACGATCGTCGGCACTCCGCGCTACATGGCGCCCGAGCAGGCGGGCGGCCAGCCCGTAACGCCCGCCACCGACGTGTACAGCGCCGGGATCGTGCTCTACGAGATGCTCGCCGGACAACCACCGTTCGGCGGCGAGTCGGCGGTCGAGATCGCGCTGCGGCACGTTCAGGAGCCGGTACCGGCGCTCCCGCCTGGCACGCCGTGGGTGCTCGAGGAGATCGTCGAGCGGGCGCTGGCCAAGGAGCCGGCCGAGCGCTACCAGAGCGCGGCCGCGATGGCCGATGCGCTGGCCCGCGCGCGCGTCCGCGGTGCGACGCCCCGCCCGAGCCCCACCACGCCGAAGACCTCGCCGGCGCCCGGCGACTCGACCCGGGTTGCCCCGCGCTACACGCCGCGCCACAACGTCAATCCGGCGGCCCGGCGGCGGCGGAT